>NZ_BJXB01000025.1 GCF_007990775.1 Deinococcus cellulosilyticus NBRC 106333 = KACC 11606
AAATTCTCCCTCCACCAGGAGGGGTTTTTTTTGCCTCCCAACCACCAGCAATTCCTGCAGCATCTGGTTTTAACCTCCATGTGCAGAAAATCTCGCTGTCAACTGTGACCTTTAACCCCTGTCCTTCCAGGGTTTTGCTGAACTGCACAATGTTCTACAGACGCTTAAAGATCCCGCCCAGCAGGATCATCCTGACCCGGTCTCGCATGTGCCTGAGCATTTCACGGTACTGGTCCTGAGGGAGGTTGCGGTCCACAGAGGTGAGGTAGATCAGGGGGAGGCCCATGAGGGTTTTGACCAGCATCACGGGTTCCATCTCTGGGTGGATGTGGCCTTTTTCAATGGCCTTTGCAATGACCAGACAGGCATTGCGGGTGCCTGAGACTTCACGGTGTGGCAATTGGAAGATGGGTTTGCCTTCGGCCATTTCCCAGGTGATGAGCTGGAGTTTCAGGGGGTCGGTGAGCCAGTCGGAGAAGACCCAGTCCAGAGAACGGTCGATGAAGTCCATGAGGCGTTCTGGGGTCAGTTCCTCTTCGAGGTACTGCTCGGGGTGCACCTGCTGGAGGTAACGGTGGTCGCTGTCTTCCCGCATGCGGTCAATGACTGCGTTGTACAGGCCTTCTTTGTCGCCGAAGTACTGGAAGATCAGGCTTTTGTTGTACCCGGCTTTGCGGGCAATGTCGTCCACCCGTGCACCTGAAAATCCAGAGGTGGCAAAAACTTCTGCAGCGGCCTGCAAGAGGGCCTGTCGGGTGTGTTCTGCGTTGCGGGTTCGGGCAGGTTGTTGGGCAGTCATGGTGGCTTTCTGAGCGAATCTGGGCAATTGTCCTTTGCATTGTACCTGAGCCTCCAGGAGGCAATTGACTCTTCACATGCCATCTTATACTATCTAACCAGTTAGTTAGGAGATCGCATGACCACACTGATGCACACCAGAGCTGTCCCACGCATGCCAGGAATTCCCGTGCTGGGGAATGCCCCCTCGTTTCGCAAAGATCCTGTCCAGATTCTCGCAGATGGTTTCAGAGACCACGGCAACGTGGTGCGGTACCAGATTGCCAGCATCCCGCTGTACGGCATTTCTCATCCGGAACTGGCCCAGCAGGTTCTGGTGGAAAGAAACAAAGAATTCCTGAAGATGGAACGTCTGGACCGCCCCCCACAGGGGCTTGGGCTGGTGGGGGGCATGGGACTGGTGACCAACCCGGACCACAGTTCATGGCTGACCCAGCGCCGCATGATTCAGCCCATGTTTCACCGGGCAAGACTCGCCAGCATGGGTCAGAAAATGGCAGAAGCCGTTCAGTCCATGCTGGAACGCTGGGAACAGTCCACAGAACCCCTGGAAATGGACCATGAGATGCTGAACGTCACCATGGACATCATCACCCGCACCATGTTCAGCAGTGACATCAGCAGCAGTGCAGGAAAAGCAGCCCATGCCTCCAGTGTGGCCCTGCATTTCGCTTCTGGTCGCATCGCTTCACCCATCAAACTGCCGCTCAAATTTCCCCTTCCCAGTCACCTGGAATTTCACCAGGCCATGCGGACGCTGGACAGCATCATCTTTCAGCTGATTGAAGAGCGAAAACCCCAGGTCGGTGCGTACGGTGACCTGCTGGACATGCTGCTTGAGGCCCGGGATGCCGACACTGGTGAGGGCATGACCGACAAACAGTTGCGGGATGAACTGGTCACCATCTTCATCGCAGGACATGAGACCACCGCACACTCTCTGGCCTGGACCTGGCACCTGCTGGGTCAGCATCCAGAGGTGCTGGAACGCATGAGGACCGAGGTCCAGAAGGTGGCCGGAAACCGCATCCCCACTGTTGCAGACCAGGGACAGCTCACCTACACCACCCAGGTCTTTCAGGAAGCCATGCGCCTGTATCCTGCTGCACCCATCATCCCCAGACGCATCGAGCAGGACACGCCACTGGGAGATCACATGCTGCAGGGCAACTCCCGAATTCTGGTCTGTGTTCGCAACATCCACAGACACCCTGATTTCTGGGAACATCCAGACCGTTTTGATCCAGATCGATTTGAACCTTCACGCAGCAGAACCCACCGTCTGGCTTTCATGCCGTTTGGAGCGGGAGCCCGCATGTGCATCGGAAACAACCTGGCCATGATGGAAGCTGTGCTGATTCTGGCCTCGGTGGTCCAGCGTTTTGATGTGCAGGTGCTGACCAGAGAACCGCTTGCCCATGAATTTGCCATCACCCTGAGGCCCAGAGATGGCATTCCGACAAGGGTTCATTCCAGACAGCCCTGAACATCAGAAGAGGACCTGTTGCAGGTCCTCTTCTGATGTTGTTTTGACTGTCAAGCCATCAGGAATTGGGAGCAGTGAATTGGCAGTTGTCGTATGCACTGATCTGACTGGTCTTGGCATGACCGGTTCTTGCACCACTGGGAGCCACACCTTCAATCATGCCCACAAAGTTTCCAGAAGCTTTGCTGGGATCGGCAATCCAGACCTGTTTTTCCTGCATGCTTGCAAAGGGGGTACGGACGATCCCGGCAGTGGTCACTGTGAACTGGGCACGGTACCAGTTGTTCTCAAATTTGGCGTTTGTATCGGTGTTCTTGACCGTGTGTCTGGTGAAGGTGTTGTACCGCTCAGAGCCACTGATCCAGAAGTTGGCTTCTTTGAGTGAACCTGTCGCATTCACCCCAATGACCACCTGGGTGCCGTTGGGATCGTTGTCACACGCCACGTAAGTCTTGACTGCCCCATTCATGAAGTAGGTGTCTGTGGCAATGGTGGGGTTGGAGAGGGCAAGATTGAAATCACTGGACAGCGTACAGCCCACCAGGGCAACCGGTAAAACGAGCATCAGCATCTTTTTCATACTGCTTATTTTTCCACCCAGCCAGCATCGTACAGGTGAAAAAAAACACCCATCCCACTTGAGGTTTTTCTGCCTTGCAAGTGAGAAGGGTCAAGATCAGGTTCATGCCAGCCACAGGTGCACTTCAGCGGTTCATGTCTTCCATCTTTTTCAAGATCAGGGGAAGCAGCACCAGTTCGACCACTCCGGCACCCAGCACCAACCCTCCAAAAACAGTGTCTCCAGACATCAGAAAAAGCAGACCAATGATGATGAAGGCAACAGCACCACTGATCATGGCTGCTCTCAGGGCAGGTCTTTTTTGCATGCTTTTATTTTAGCCTCTGGATTCGGAGGGCAAACGCAATCATTTACTCTTTTCGGTCAAACTGGCCCAGAAAGAACGCCCGGTAGATGAATTCCTTGGAGGGCACCTGTCTGTCCTCATAGGCCTGAAAGAGTTCGGTCTGGTCGTAGGGAATCCGCTTGTGGCTCACGGTGTATTTCCCCTGGTTCACTTCCAGCAGCGTGTAGTTGGCCACAGGCTCGGTATGACACCCCAGAGAGCCAGGATTCAGGTACCTGACTTTGCCCTGCAGGTCTGAAAATGGATGGTGGTGTCCGTAAAACAGCACATCGGGATGCTGGACCGACAGAATGTCCTGAAACAGGTCATCGAGCACTTCTGGAGTGGGGTTTGCAATGAACTTCTTGAATTTGGGGTTGCCCAGACCATCCCGCTCTTCACGAAGAGGGTAGTGAATCATGCTGATGCGCACCCCATCTTGCACTTCATGCCTCTGGTATTCCCAGCGTGACATGATGCCCTTGAAAGAAGCACCCAGTTGTCGGTGTGCCCAGCGGGTGTGGATGTACTCGCCCACACTCATCCACATGGGGCGGTTTTCCAGGCCCAGCGCATACCACTGGTCATGGTTCCCCATGATGAAGCGGATGTTGGGGGTGGACAGCAGGAGTTCCACCGTTTCTCTGGGAAACGGGCCAATTCCGATCACATCCCCCAGACAGTAGATCTGTCTGCACCCTTCTTTCTGAATGTCAGCAAACACTGCCTCCAGAGCAGGCAGGTTGGCGTGAACATCCGTGACGAAAGCAAGTTTCATAATGTTGGTCTGATCTTATCAAGATTACCAGAACCTGAGGTCAGGACATGGTGCATTGTTGACGATTGTTGCTGACCTGTTCAGGTTCACTGGCCAGTCTGAGTCAATGGAAAAGCCATCAGCGGTCAGCAGGCAGCAGGCAGCTCAAAAACACTGCAAGACCATCGCACCAGCCGACAAGAAAAAATCTGTCAGGAACACGGAATTTTCCCACTCAACTGATGAAAAAGCTCAGGGTCATCTCTGCCTGAAGGCTGAAGGCTGACCGCTGACCGCTTTCTTCATTCCCTGGTGATATAACAGGCGTATGTGGATCTCTTCTCTGAAGTTTGATGATCTGACCATTGACTGGTTCGTGACCGGCCAGTTGCAGGAGAATGCCTACCTGGTGCATGACCGCCTGAAGAATGCCTTCCTGATCGATCCTGGAGACGATGCGCCAGAAATCCTGAAGGCCATTCAGGACCAGGAGCTTTCCCTGCAGGCGATTCTGCTCACCCATGCCCATTTTGACCACATCGGGGCAGTGCAGCCCATCCGTGAGGCCCTGAAGGTGCCTGTGCACCTGCATGACGCGGACCTGACCATCTTCCAGAACGCGGCCCTTTCGGCGGCACGCTGGGGCTTGCAGGTGGAGCAACCTGCTGCACCCGATGCCAGGCTCAATCATGGGGATGTCATTCAAGCTGGAGAAATTCAGCTGGAGGTGCGTTTTGTGCCAGGGCATGCTCCGGGCCATGTGGTGTTTGTGGGCAGTGGTTTTGTGCTGGCCGGAGACACGCTCTTCAAGGGCAGCATCGGGCGCACAGATCTTCCTGGAGGGAACCACAACCTGCTGCTGGAGAAAATCAGAAGTGAACTCCTCACCCTGCCAGATGAGATGGTGGTCCTTTCGGGACACGGGGACAAAACCACCATCGGGGTCGAGCGTTTCCGCAATCCCTTTCTGTCCTGAAGGCAGGTCAGAGCATTTGTGCACAAAAATCAGACAGCTTCCTGATGCCATGACACAGCCTTGACGTTCACGGGCAGAATACAAAGAGATGACAAACATTGTGCTGATTGAAGATGAACGGACCGTGCGGGATGTGGTGCAATTCCACCTGGAGCGTGCAGGGCTCAGCGTCACCAGCTTCAGTGAGCCCAATCCAGCGTGGGGTGCGCTCTCCAAGGCCGATCTGCTGATTCTGGACTGGATGCTGCCCCAGGAGGCAGGCATCAGCGTGCTGAGGCGCATCCGCCAGAGTGCCGAACTGAAACACCTTCCTGTCCTGATGCTGACTGCACGGGCATCTGAAGTGGACCGTGTGGAGGGTCTGGAGTCTGGAGCAGACGATTACCTGACCAAGCCTTTTTCCGCTGCAGAACTTGTGGCACGGGTGCGGGCCATCCTCCGCAGGCTGAACACCCAGCAGACGGGAGGCAAACTGCTCAATGGTGGCCTGACCATCGACCTGGATGCTGCAGAGGTGCTGCTGGAAGGGCAGCGTCTGGAACTCACCCGCCGTGAGTTTGACCTGCTCGCCTTCCTGGCCCAGAACCCTGGCCGGGTGTATTCCAGAGGTGACCTGCTCGACAAGGTGTGGGGACCGGATTTTCTGGGGGGTGAACGCACCGTGGACCAGCACATCACCCAGCTCAGGTCCCACCTGAAAGAGGACCTGCATGAGCCGCGTTTCATTGAGACGGTGCGCGGCAAAGGGTACCGCATGCGCCAGCACGCCAGCACCTGAAAGGAAGTTCTGACGCACAATGGTTGTCATGCACAGCGTCCTCGATGAATTGCCGCAGGCCATCATCCTGCATGATCACGGCAAGGTGCTCTTCTTGAACCGGATGGCCCGTGAGCTCTGGCATGTGGAAAACAGCTCTGCAAAGGGCAGGCGGATCATTGAGGTCCTGAGAAGGCACACCCTGGATGAACTGGTCCTGACGGGAGGCGAAATCGAACTCCTGATCGGGGGCCGTGAACTGCTGTGCAGAAGCGTCCCCGGAGCCATCATCTGTGAGGATGTCACCGAAAAAAACCAGGCCCAGCGTGAACTTCGCGAGGTGATGGCCATTCTGTCCCACGAATTCCGCACCCCTGTTGCAGGCATCATGGGGGTTTTGGAAGCCCTGCAGTATGACCTGCCCACGGAGATGCGTGAGAATTTCGTTTCGCAGGGCCTGCTGGAGATCAAGCGCCTTGCCCGTCTGGTCGAGGACATGACGGTGGGTTTCCGGGTGAGTACGCTCAGGGACATTGTGTTCAGTGATGTCACCTGCAGGGCAGAAAAGCTGCTGCAACCCGAACTGGAGCGCAACGGTGTGACCCTGGTCGTGGAGGGTGATGACACCCCTCTGCACGCAGACCCGGACAAACTCCTGCAGGTGGTGCTCAACCTGGCCGAGAACGCCATCCGGTACGGTCCCAATCCGGGGGTGATCATCCTGCGGGCCACCCTTGAAGCAGCTCAGGCCTGGATCAGTGTGCTGGATGAAGGAAAAGAACTTGTCGACTATGAGGTGATCTTCAAACCCCATCAACGCGGACCCAGTGCCAGGGGGTATGGCAGTGGCATGGGCCTGTACATCATCCGCTCCATTGCAGAGTCCTGGGGAGGCATTGCAGAGGGACGGTTTGTTCCTGCCCATGAAGGCAGGCCGAGTGGCAATGAGTTCAGGGTGTCTGTACCGCTGTGAGGTAACGGCATCCTTTTTTTGAAGCCCGTATAATCGAGGCAGTGGAGGGTGTATGCGCGATACGTTTGAAGCCCAGTTGCAGCAGGTGGTTTCCGGAACCTTGACCATGCTCGCCAAAGTGAGGGTGATGCTCACCCAGGCCCAGGACGTGCTGGTGGACCGCCAGACCGACCTGTTGCCCATCGTCAGTGCCGCAGACCGCGAGATTGACCAGCTGGAAACCCAGATTGAAGAACAATGCCTGAAATTGATTGCCCTGCAGTCTCCGGTGGCCCGCGACCTGCGTCTGGTGGGCACCTTCATGAAAAACCTCTCGGACATTGAGCGCATGGGCGATTACGCTGTGCACGTCGCGGAAGATGGAGCCATTCTGGCCCAGGAGCCTCCGCTCAAGAAATACGTCAACCTCTCCCAGATGATTCACCGTCTGGACCAGATGCTCGAACTCATCCAGAAGGCCATTCAGGACCGGGACCTCAGCATCTCCCAGCAGGTTCTGGAGATGGACAACGAGGTGGATGAACTCTACGAGCAGACCCAGCGTGAACTGGTCACCTACATGATCGAGGACCCCCGCACCATCACCAAGGCCATGACCCTGATGCGGGTGGGACGCTCTCTGGAGCGCTTTGGGGACCACATCGAGAACATTGCAGAACGCCTGGAATACTGGGTCACGGGGCATCGCCACGAATCCTCAAATGCCTGAAGCTTTTTCCAGAATGCTCTTTCAAACCCTTGCGCTGGTGTGTTTGCTTTCCACCAGCGCTTTCGCTTTGCGGGTGGCAGGCCTGAAACCCTGGGCTGGAACAGCAGAATACGTTTCTCTGGATGCAGTGGCAGCCCAGAAGGAAGTCTACGCTGGACGGGCAGACGTGGCTCTGGTCCGCACCCCCATGAAAAGACCTCAAGGGGCAGGCAAGGCCCTGTTTTATCCAGTCGCAATCTTCCCAGTGGTCGTGGCCTACAACCTGCCAGCAGACCTGACCTTGACTTTAGAAGAGGTGTGCGATGTGTTCGCAGGTCGCATTCTGGAGTGGTCTGCCCTGAGGCCCAACCTGCCAAAACTGCCCATGGTGAGTGTGGTGCGCCTTGAGCCCAACTCTGCAAGCTGGGTGCTGTCCCAGAGCTGCATGACCATCCACCCCAGGTTCAGAAAAATCGGCATGAAGAGCAACTGGCAGGCCGAGAGCGTCATTCATGCAAAAACCCTACAGGACCAGCAGAAAGCCATGTCTCAGACAGGGGCATTCAGTATTTTTGTGCCCGAGAACCTGCCCCAGGGTGTGCGCACTGCACGCCTGAAAAGCTGGGATCTGGAATTGACCCCACAAAACCTGAGGTACGGTTACGGGGCTAATCCAGAAGAGGAACCTTTCCCGGGTCCGTTCCAGCCCCTTCCCTCCATCAATGAGACCCAGGCGTATCCCCTGCGCGGCGTGGTGTGGGCCATGGTGATGCAGGACCAGGCTTATAGGGGCCGCAGCAAGGAACAGGCCAGGGAATTGCGGAATTTTCTGCTGGACCTGAGCAACACTGCAGGTCCAGGTCAGGCTGCATTGCCCCAGGAATGGGTGAGGGTTCCCAGGTTGTACTATCTGGGGAAACCTTTCTGGTGAGGGTTGCTGGAAAGGGTTGAGGAGACAGCAGCCTCTACGGGACCCTCAAAACCACCTTGCCCAGAGCCTGCCTGGATTCCAGAAGCCCATGGGCCTCTCTTGCCTGAGCAAAGTCCAGAACATGGCCCACCACAGGCCTGAGTTTTCCTTCTTGCACAAACTTCTGAATTTTGTGGAGGTCTGCTTTGGAGCCCATGGTGGAACCCAGGATGCTGAGCTGCTTGAAAAACACCCAGTTGAGGGGGGTCACGGCTTCATGTCCACTGGTTGCCCCACAGGTGACCAGACGGCCTCCCCACTTCAGGCTTTTCAGGCTGCGTTGCCAGTTGTCCGCTCCGGTGTGGTCAAACACCACGTCTGCCCCTTCTCCTGCAGTCAGGGCTTTGACGGCCTGAGCCTGGTCTTCATGTGAACCGATCACGTGATCTGCACCAAGTTTCAGTGCCAGGGCCTGCTTTTCAGGGGTGCTGGCCACAGCGATGACTTTTGCACCCACCAGTTTGCAGAGCTGGATCAGGTTGACGCTGACCCCACTTGCCGCCGCCAGGATCAGGACGGTTTCCCAGGGTTTCAGCTGTGCACGGTCGAACACCATCTGGTAAGCGGTGAGGGCCGACAGGGGGACAGAGGCGGCCTCTACAAAGTCAAGGCCCTCTGGCATGGGCAGCACATTGGTTCTCGGGATGCTGATGTACTGGGCATACCCTCCCCAGCGGTGTTCCCCGAGAATTTGGTAGTGGCGGCACAGGTTGTCGTGTCCACTGAGGCAGCGTTCGCAGTGGCCGCAGGATACGCCCGGGTTCAGCATCACTTTTGTGCCCTCTGACAAACCTTCAACCCCTGGACCCATTGCAGCCACCTCTCCCGCAATGTCTGAGCCGAGCAGGTGTGGCAGGGGAAGTTTCGGGCTGGCGACCCCCTTGCGCACCCACACATCCAGGTGGTTGAGGGCCACTGCACGGATGCGCACCAGGACTTCTCCAGCTTGAGGCTCTGAAATGGGCAGGCGGATGGGTTCAAGGGCGTCAATGTTGCCCCGTCTGGTGAGTGCAACAGCTTGCATGGTGTGGGTCATGAAATCTCCTCTGAATGGGGTACACAACACAAAAAGGTGTTGTGGCTGGGTGGTGCCGCAGAAGGACTTTTGGCCCTCTGAGGGGTTTGTGCATGTGGTTCAGCTGCAATTCTGGCATAATTTGTGTATAACCACCCGTCTTCAAGTCCTGCACTTCCCTGCCTGACACATCGGTTTTTCGGCCTGTTCAACGAGAAGGGAACTCCTGTTCTCATCTTGAGGAACTGTACACATCCAACCAAAGTGGTTATACTTGGTTCAATCGTATACTTGGTACAAAAAAGCACGAGGTTTCCCGATGACCCAAAAACCCTGGTTTGCACACTACGAACAGGGCGTGCCTCATGAGGTGGAGATTCCACCCATGCTGCTGCATGACCTCCTCATCCAGTCGGCCCAGAAGTACCCCAAACGCACAGCCGTGCACTTCATTGGCTACACCCTCACCTACGAACAGTTGCTGGAACAGGCCCGCCGATTTGCCCACGCCCTGCAGGCCTGGGGGGTGAAAAAAGGCGATCGGGTGGCGATCATGCTGCCCAACAGTCCGCAGCAGATCGTGGCCTTCTTTGGCAGCAGCCTTGCTGGAGCCATTGTGGTCAACACCAGCCCCCTGTATGTGCCCCGCGAGTTGCAGCACCAGCTTGAAGACAGCGGCGCAGAAACCCTGATCATCCTGAACAGTTTCTTCCCCAGGTATCAGGAAATTGAAAAAAATGTGAAAGTTCGCCGGGTGATCGTCACCAGCATCGCGGACGCCCTTCCCTTTCCCAAGAACATGATCTTCCCCATGCTCGAAAAGAAAAAGAAAGCATGGGTGGAGGTGAAGCCCACCGAGAAGGTCCGCAAATGGCCGGACCTGCTGAAGCACACCAACCACGACGTGCAGGCAGTGGATGTCAAACCCGAAGACATTGCCCTGCTGCAATACACAGGTGGAACCACCGGAACCCCCAAAGGGGCCATGCTGACCCACTGCAACCTCGTGGCGAACTGCATTCAGGCCAAAGCCTGGCTGCCTGACCTGCAGGAAGGCAAAGAGGTGTCTCTGGGAGCCATTCCCTATTTCCACGTGTATGGCATGACCGCCAGCATGAACCTCTCCATTGCCATCGGGGCAACCATTGCCCTGATTCCCAACCCCCGCGACATCCCAATGATTCTGAAGACCATTGACCGGATGAAACCCAGCATCTTCCCGGGCGTTCCCACCCTGTACAACGCCATCAACAACCACCCGGACACCCCCAAGCACAACCTGACCAGCATCAAGGCCTGCATCTCGGGAAGTGCAGCCCTGCCTGTGGAAACCGCCCGCACCTTTGGTCGCATCACCAATGGGGCCAACCTGGTGGAAGGCTATGGCCTGACAGAAACCAGCCCGGTGACGCACGTGAACCCCGTATACGGCGAACACCGTGAAGGGTCCATCGGGGTCCCCCTGCCCAGCGTGGATGCCCGTGTGGCCGATGAAAACGGCAAAGAACTCCCTGCAGGAGAAATCGGTGAGCTGATCGTTTCGGGTCCCAACATCATGCTGGGGTACTGGGAACGGCCTGTGGAAAGCAAGCACGTTCTTAAGGAAGTCGATGGCAAAGTGTGGCTTTTCACCGGAGACATGGCAACCATGGACCCGGACGGTTACTTCCGCATTGTGGACCGCAAGAAGGATGTCATCATCACCGGGGGCTTCAACGTTTACCCCAGAGAGGTCGAAGAGGTGCTGTACGCCCATCCGGACATTCAGGAGGCTGCGGTGGTCGGGGTGCCCGATCCTTACCGGGGTGAGGCGGTGAAGGCTGTGGTGGTCCTCAAGATGGGCAAGTCCGTCAGTGCAGAAGAGCTGAAACAGTACTGCCGCAAGGACCTGAGTCCTTACAAAGTTCCGCGTGAAATCGAATTCCGCACCGAACTTCCCAAGACCGCAGTGGGGAAAATCCTGCGCCGGGCGCTTGTGGAAAGCCAGGACACCGCACAGACCAAATGAACTTGCATGCCTCAGGAGAAAGGTCTACCATGATGCATAGCAGTCAGCGGTCCACAAAACCCCTGTTCACGCCAGAACCAGAGCGTGTGTTAGGCTGTAAGTGTTAGACTTCCACCTCGAGGCAGCGACGCATGAAAAGCTACAAGATCCTAGTTGCAGACGACGAAACCAGCATTCGCACCATGCTTGAGATGATCTTGTCCGCTGACGGTCACGAAGTGATCAGTGTCAGTGATGGTCGTGAGACCCTGGAATATCTCAAGAACAACACCCCGGACGCCATTCTGCTCGACGTGCGCATGCCAGACATCAGTGGTCTGGAAATATGCAGCCGGGTCAAGCGCGTCTCCCGCCTCAAGAACGTTCCAGTGATCCTGCTCACCGCCATGGACGACCAGCAGACCCAGCGGGAAGCCAAGCTCGCCCGTGCCGATGGCATCATCTACAAGCCACTCAGCGGAAAAAACCTGCGCACCCGTGTCAGAAGCATCATCGAGGGAACGGCCCAGGGCTTTGAACCTGAACCCTGAAATTGTTGAGTCAGATTTGCAACAAAGAGGACCTGCGGGTCCTCTTTTTGCTGCTTTTTCCTCACATGCTTTCACCCTGCGCATGCTTTAATGGATGGCGTGAGTTTTCGCCCCTTGAGGAGAACGGAATGAAATTCTTCCGCGCCCTGTTTGCCCTGATCTTCAGCATCCTGCTGGTCGGTGCTGGAGTGGTCAGTCCCTTTGTGGTGAACTGGCTGCGGCACCTGCCCGATTACCGTGAACTCGACTCCCTGACCCTCGGAAGCACCACCAAGGTGTATGCCAGAGACGGCAGTCTCGTTGGCATCCTGAGCCCCACCATGAGCAATGGGGGACACATCAACCGGACCCTGGTGGACCTCGATCAGGTGAGCCCTTACATGCAGGCCTCTGTCATCACCGCCGAGGACCGCCGCTTCTTCGAACACTATGGTGTGGATTTTCTGGGCATTTTGCGCGGCATCTACAAAACCGTGAAAGGGGAACGTCTGGAGGGGGGCTCCACCCTCACCAACCAGGTGGTCAAAAACACCCTGCTCACCAACCTCGCAGACAAGCGCACCGAACCTGGTGGTCTGCAGCGCAAAATTCAGGAATGGGTGCTGAGCATCCAGGTGGAACGCTCTTTCACCAAAGAAGAGGTGCTGAACCACTACCTGAATGTGATCTACTGGGGCCGTGGTGGCGCGGTGGACATTCTGGGTGTGCACGGGGCAGCCCGTGCCTATCTGGGAAAACTCCCCCGCGACCTGACCCTCGCTGAAAGTGTCTACCTCACCCGTCTGATTCCCAAACCTGCCCGGTACTTCGACTACAAGGGCATGCGTGGCCTGATGAAAAGCCTGCTGGACGACATGGTGGAGGATGGCTGGATCACCGCCCAGGAAAGAGATGAAGCCTGGAAAGAGAAAATGCAACCCAGAGGCTGGAAGGTCACATATGACGATAAAGGCAATGTGCTGGAAGCCCGACTGGTCAATGAGAAAGCCAAGAACCTCCCCTCGGTGGTCACAGAACGCGCACCACACTTTCTGCAACAGGTGGAGCGCGACCTGATTGCCAAGTTCGGGCGGGAGAAGGTGTACGGCTCTGGCGGCCTGAACGTGTACACCACCCTGGACCCCAAAGCGCAGGACAGCGCTGAAAAAGCCAGCATGAATGCCCAGATTCCTCCAGGGGCCACCCTTGCCATGGTGATTCTCGATCCTTACACGGGCGAAATTCTGGCCATGGTCGGTCAGAAACTGAAACCTGGTCAGGTTCCTGTCGAGTGGAACAACGCCGCTCAGGGTGCCCGTCAGGTGGGCTCCAGCATCAAACCCCTGCTGTACACCACCGCCATTGAGCAGGGCATCACCCAGGACCACACCGAGTTCGACGAGCCCACCGACTTTGGCAATTACAAACCGCAGAACTTCGGGGGCAAATACGCCTACCGGGACCTGAGCCTGCGCTGGTCGCTGGACCACAGCCTGAACATTCCCACCCTGAAGCTGGCGAAAAAAGTCGGTCTGAACAACTTCATGAGCAAGTTGCGCACCATGGACCTGCATGCCCCGGACGATGTGGGCCTCAGTCTGGCGATTGGCACGCTGGAAACCAGCCCCCTCAAAATGGCAGCAGCCTATGCTGCTTTTGTGAACGGGGGCACCTGGTACCGTCCGAGCTACATCCGTCGGGTGGAAGCCCAGAACGGACGCACGCTCTATGACAGCTGGAGGGACCGTCCAGAAAAACGCCGGGTGTTCAGCCCACAGGTGGCTTATGTGGGCCTCGACATGCTGATGGGCGTGGTCAATGACCTGACCCCCGAACAGGGAAACCTCGCCTACAAAGCCAAAATTCCAGGCTGGCAGGTGGGGGGCAAAACCGGAACCACCAACGAACAGAAGGACCTGTGGTTCGTGGGCGTAACCCCCGCCGCCGTGGGAGCCGTGTGGGTCGGAAGACAGGAAGGGGGCGGCATGCCCGCCAACTTCTACTCTGGCACAGTCAACCCGCCCATCTGGCAATCCATGATGGCAGGCTATCTGGCCGGGAAACCTCCCACCACGTTCGCCAAGCCAGATGGCATTGTGTACCGCATGGTGGATGGACATCAGGCCGCCTACGTGACGGAACGGGCCAGAAAAGCAGTGCGTCCCACAGGTGGAGATCCCACCCCTGTGGTGTACCAGTCCGTGGAAAAACCCCCGGAAGATTACAGCACCAGCATGGTGGCCATCGACACCCGCACAGGCAAACTCGCCGACGAATTCACCCCCCCAGACCGTGTGAAGTTGCGCCGCGTCTATGGGGACCTGACGGGGTTCATGCAATGAGAAAGTGGATTCAAACCTGCCTGATCGCGGTTGGCCTTCTCGGGATCGCCTCTGCAACCCCAAAGCTGGGAAATCCTGTTCCTGCTCTGAACCTGAAAGGGGCTTTACCAGAGCGCTATCTGGTGGCCCTCTACAGCCACGATTGTGGAGACATCTCTGACCTGTGGAAGGAAGTTCTTTCACTCAGGCTTCCTGTACTGGCCGTCAACGCAGAAGGGGTGCCCACTCCAGCACCTGCAGAAACCCTGCTGATTCAGGGAGAAACCGCCACTTCCTTTTCACGGGCAGCAAAAGTGACGGTTTACCCAACCCTGATCCTTGTTGAAGAAGGCCAGATTGTTGGCGTGTGGGAGCCAGATGGGACAGGCATCCCTGAAGCTCTGGGACTGAAGTCCGTACAATAAGGGACGCATGGCAGAACCTACCACGAGTCTTGGCGTGGCCCTGTTTGGAGGGCTGGTTTCCTTTCTTTCCCCCTGTGTGCTTCCCCTGCTTCCCTCCTACCTTGGAGTGCTGGGTGGAGGACAGTCCCCTTTCAAGCGTGCCCTGGGCTTTGTGCTGGGCTTCTCCCTGATCTTCATCATGATGGGGGCTGGAGCCAGCCTGATCGGTCAATTCCTGAATGCCAACCGCGACTGGCTGAACACCCTCAGCGGACTGCTGATCTCATTTTTTGGTCTGGTGATGCTCGGAATCATCCGCATCCCTGCACTGATGGGCGATTACCGGATGGGTCTCGGTCAGGCCAGCCAGTATGGGCCTGTTGCGCTGGGTGCAGCTTTCGGTCTGGGCTGGAGTCCCTGCATCGGTCCTGTGCTTGGCGGCATCCTGACCCTGGCCACCCAGGGAGGAAGCCTGAAAACAGGAGTCCTCTTGCTGGCCATGTACGCCCTTGGCCTCGCCATTCCTTTTCTGGTCGCAGCCCTCTTCTGGCAACGCCTGAACGTCAGGAACCTGACCCGATACACCCCTTACATTGAGAAAATCGGCGGAGCAGTGCTGCTTCTGCTGGGCATCCTGATCCTCACCGGGAAGTTCACCGAACTGAGCCGCTTTTTCCTGAATGTGATGCCCGACTGGATGGTGAAGTTATTGTAGCCGTGCAGACCCTGCAACTCGCCCGCCGTTTTGCGAAATCCTGGGTGCTGAGGGACATCACCTTCTCGGTGGAAGAAGGAGAAACCGTGGTGCTGTTCGGTGAAAACGGCGCAGGAAAGACCACACTTCTGAGGGTGCTTTCAGGGGTCCTCAGCCCTCACCGGGGAGAGGGCCGGATTTTCGGCTATGACCTGAAGGACCGACGCAGCGTCAGGGAGCATGCCTTTTTCCTGAGCAACGATCAGGGGCTGTATGCAGACCTGACCGTGCTGGAGAACCTGACCTTCACCGCCCAGATGTATGGGGTGAAAACCGACCTCAAAGCCATTGTGCAGCGGGTTGGGCTGGAGCAAGCAGGAGGCAAACGGGCCAGGGAACTCAGCTCTGGCATGCGCAAACGTGCCCTGCTGGGACGCATGCTGATTGCCCCGGGTCCTCTGCTCCTGATTGATGAACCATTCGCCAACCTGGATGAGGCAGGAAAACAGTTTGTGCTGAGCATCCTGCAGGAAGCACAACAGCAGAACAAAACCCTGATCTTCACCAGCCACGAACCCGACCTTGCCCTGCAACTCACCTCCAGGCAGTACACCCTGCGGGGAGGCACTTTCGCATGAGAGAAGCCCTGCTGATTGCACTGAAGGACCTGAGGCTGGAAGGCCGCAGCAAGGACATCCTCACCACCACCGTCTTTTTTTCTGCCCTGGTGGTGCTGATCATGGGCTTTGCCCTGGGGCCGGACACCGAAAGGCTGAAAGATGCGGCTCCCGGTGTGCTGTGGACCGCTCTGGCCTTTGCAAGTGTTCTGGCCGCCCAGCGTGCTTTCGGCAGTGAACAGGAATCTGGAGCTCTGGAAAGCCTTCTGCTCTATCCCAACGGACATGAGTGGGTCTTTGTGGGGAAATTGATCGCCAATTACCTCCTGATGTTGTTGCTCGGGGCGGTCACCCTGGTCACCACCAGCCTGATTTACAACCTCAGTTACACCCATCTGGGGTATCTGGTGCTGGTTTTGCTGCTGGGTGTGCTGGGATTTTCCATCATCAGTGTCTTTTATGCGGCCATCACCGTGAATCTGCGGGCCAAGGAAGCCCTGCTCCCCGTCTTGATGTTTCCCATCTGCATTCCGGTGGTGATTGGAGCGGTTTCTGCCACCAAGATCCTCGCCCAGAATGGACTGACCAGTGACCTGTATGGCTGGCTGCAACTGCTGGCCGGGTTTGATCTGGTGTCTCTGCTGGTGGCCGCCCTGGCCTTTCCACACGCGCTGGAAAATTGAATCTCCTGCAAAAGTGATTCTGTCTCACTTGCCCTGCGCGGGACAGGATAAAAAGAGACTGCAGCGCTTCACAGAGGGTTCTTCCCCGGGTTCAGGCCTCAGGGAGATCACTTAAGCGTTTATGTGACTTTTCATGCTGAACAGGTAGCATAGAGAAGCAGTCTGTAAGACGCCACACGCCTCTGAGGATTGTCCCGAAGAGGCCGGGACAAATGACGCCCCCAATCCACTACCCTTGGAGATAGAGCCATGAAGGACAAAGTCACCCCCATCCTCGGAATCCTGACCCTGCTCAGCTTTGCAGCAGGTCTGTTTTACGCATTCACCGCACCGCCGGATGTGAACCAGAAGGAGCTGGTGCGCATCTTCTACATCCACATGCCTGTGGCCCTGATGTCCTATGTGGCTTACTTTGTCGCACTTGGGTACAGCCTGGCTTACCTGATCACCAAAAACAGAAGGTTTGACCGGCTTGCCTACTCCAGTGCAGAAGTCGGTGTGCTGTTCACGGCCCTGACCCTGCTCGGAGGAAGCCTGTGGGCCAAACCCACCTGGGGCACCTACTGGACCTGGGACCCTCGCCTCACCACCACTCTGATTGGCTTCCTGATCTACGTGGGGTATTTCATCATCCGTGGCCTGATCGAAGACCCGGACCGCCGGGCGCGGGTGGCCGCCGTGATTGGCATTGTTGGAACGCTCTATGTGCCCATCAATTACATGAGTGTGTACTGGTGGCGCAGCATCCACCAGACCCCCACCCTGAAACTGCTCGGGGATCTGGAGTTCTCTGCGGACCCCCGCATGGGCATTGCCCTGATGTGCATGTTCGTGGCTTTTGTGGTGGGTTTTATCTATCTGGTGCGGTTCCGCGCTGTGGCTGCACACCGCATTGAGGCAAAAGAGGACCGCCTGATGGAACAGAGCTTCAAGGAAGGACGGATCTGATGTACCAGACTTACGTGACCATCGTGTACGCTGCAACCTTTCTGGCATTGATCGGCTATGTGGTGTACTGGTACCTGAAAATGAAACAGTCGGAGCGTGGAGAATGACCACACTCCCCCAGGCCAGAAAACGCAAACGCAGTGTCACCGGTTATGTGGTTGCCCTCTTTGTCATTCTGGGCGTGGTGGCCTATCTGGTGTTTGGCAGTGCTGGAAACAGCCTGGTGTACTTTGTGACCCCCGCCGAGTACCAGATGAAGGCCAGTGAGTACACCGGAAAAACCCTCAGGATGGGGGGCCTGGTGGTCGAACCCGACTACAACCCGGACACCCTGGAACTGAAATTCACCATGCTGGATTCAGACGGGGTGACCCGCATTCCTGTGGAGTACAGAGGGGCCCTCCCTGACCTCTTCAAGGCCAATCAGGGTGTGGTGGTGGAAGGGACCATGCAAAACGGCACCTTCATGGGCAAGACCCTGCTGGTCAAGCACAGTGAAGAGTACCGTGCTCCCCACTCCGGAGACAGCACCAACTACAAGCAACTGATTGAGGAAGCTCAATGACCGAATTTCTGGGCCTGGGTTTCAGTGAACTGGGCGCATACGGAACCCTCTCTCTGCTGCTCGCCCTGGGCTTTGTGCTGTACGGTCTGACCATGAGTGTGCTGGGGGGGATCAAACACGACCCCAGATTCACCGAGAGTGGCAGGCGCAGTGCCTGGGCCGTGTTTCTGTTTGTCTCGGTGGCGCTCTTTGTGCTGGAATACGCCATCTTCAAAGATGACTTCACGGTGCGGTATGTGTACCGCCATTCCATGAGCGTCTCCCCCACCTGGGTGAAATTCGTGACCCTGTGGGCCGCTCTGGAGGGAAGCATTCTGCTCTGGGCCTGGGTGCTTGCCCTGTACACCTTCCTGGTGTCGGTCAGTGTGCGCAAAGACGCCCTGCGCCCATGGGTGATGGCCAGCATGTTCTTTTCCCTCTTGTTCTTTGTGGGCATCAACCTGACGGTGGCAAGCCCTTTCACCCCCAACGTGAATGGAGCCACCGAAGGTCTGGGGCCCAACCCCCTCCTGCAGAACCACTGGATGATGGCCATTCACCCGGTCTTGCTGTACCTGGGTTTTGTGGGCCTGAGCGTGCCTTTTGCCTATGCGGTTGCAGCCCTCATCACCCGCAAACTGGGTGAATCCTGGATCACCCAGACCCGGACCTGGTTGCTGAGCGCCTGGATGTTCCTGTCTGCTGCCATTGTGGCAGGTGGATGGTGGTCCTACGAGATTCTGGGCTGGGGTGGTTACTGGGCCTGGGACCCTGTGGAAAATGCCTCTTTTGTGCCCTGGCTCCTTGCCACGGCTTTCCTCCACAGCATCCAGATTCAGGAGCGCCGCCGCATGCTGAAAACCTGGAACGTGTACCTGATCATCGGGGCCTACGCCACCACCGTGCTGGGCACCTTCCTGACCCGTTCTGGCGTGGTGGAGAGTGTGCACGCCTTCGGGAACGGCCCGATTGGCCCGGTGTTCTTTGGTTTCTTTGCCGTCCTGATGCTGATCGGGATTGTGCTGGCCTCGGTGCGTGCTCCCCTCATCCGCGATGACCACACCATTGACCGCCCCATCTCCAGAGAAGGGGCTTTTCTGGCGGGCAACATCGTCTTTCTGAGTTTTGCCGTGATGGTGGTGCTCGGGACCCTGTTTCCTGTCCTGATGGAAGCCGTGCGCAATGTCAGAACCAGTGTTGGCCCTCCTTTCTTCAACCAGTTTGCGATTCCTCTGGGCCTGATCCTGCTGTTCCTGATGGGCGTGGGACCGCTTCTCCCCTGGCAACGCCAGAAGAACGAAAACCTCTGGAAAGCCATGCAGATCCCTGTGGGGGCAGGTGTGCTGGTTGGCATCGTGGCTTTTGTGTTCGGGGTCCGTGACCTTGCAGTGGCCCTGACTGTGGCCCTTTGTGCCTACAACGTGGCAGGGCTCCTGAAATTGACCCTTCGTGCAGCCCAGGACCGTGGAGGACCTGGGAAAATCGTGGAGCTCTTCCGCATTCACCCCAGACGTTATGGTGCATATGTGGCCCACATTGGCCTGGTGGTGATGGCCCTTGGCATCGCCTTTTCAGGAGCATACAAGACCGAATCCGAACTCACCCTGAAAGCCAACCAGCCCCAGCAGGTCATGGGCAAAACCGCTGTTCTGAAGGACATCCGCATTCAGGACTTCCCCGAAAAGCGCTCGGTGGAGGCCCATGTGGTGCTGGGCAAAGAAGACACCTACGCCAAACTCAACACCTACGTGAACCAGCCACAGCAACCCGTAGCCATGCCCTTTGTAAAGTACCATCCCTTCTCTGACACCTACGTGACCCTGCTGGCCTACAAGCAGGAAGAAAACTGGGCCACCGTACGGGTCATTCAGACCCCCCTGGTGTCCTGGATCTGGATCGGGACACTGGTGATGGTGCTGGGCAGTTTCATCAGCCTGCAATCTCCCACTGTGAACGTGCAGACCCGCACCCGCCAGCAGGAGGTGACCGCATGAAACGCTGGATTGGCCCCATCATTGTGGTGCTCGTTGTTGCCCTTCTCGGGTACGGCCTCCTCAAGGAAGATGACACCCCCAGCAGTCCCATCGTGGACAGGCCTGCACCAGAATTCACCCTGAAGAGCCTTGAAGGGCAAGAATACCAGCTCAGCAAGTTGAAAGGCCGTCCCGTGGTGATCAACTTCTGGGCCTCCTGGTGCCTGCCCTGCCGGGTTGAAGCGCCTGTCTACCGCACCCTGACCCAGCAGGCTGGAGACCAGGTGGAGTTTCTGGGCATTGCCTTCAACGACGACCAGAAGAAAGCCCAGGCTTTTCAGGAAGAATTCGGCCTGAAGCTCCCCATCCTGTGGGACCCGGGCTCCAGGGTGGCCATCGATTACGGGGTTGCACAGATTCCCGTGACCCTGGTGCTTGATCAGAACGGCACCATCGTGTACCGCCACCTCGGTGAGGTGGATCTGGAAACCATGCAGGGTGTGCTGTCCAGACTCGGGGTGAAGCTGTGAGATCCTTTCTCGTGTGTGCAGTGCTGCTCTTTGGGAGTGCTGCACTGGCCGAGGCTCCCACCCAGAACGCTGTGAATGTCACTGACACGGTGCAATTGACCCCTGAGCAGGAACAAGAGGCCAGAGCCATTGCCGGTCAGATCAAGTGCCCGGTGTGCAAAGGGGAATCCCTGCTGACCAGTTCCAACGACCTGTCCCGCCAGATCTACCTGGACATCAAAAGTCAGGTGAAAAACGGCGTTGGCGAAGCACAGATCCTGAATTACATGGTGTCCCGCTATGGTGAAACCATCCTGCTGAATCCTCCCAAAAAAGGCCTGAACTGGCTCTTGTGGATCGCTCCGGTGGCGGTGCTGCTGGGTGCAGGCTGGGCGCTGTCCGGATACCTGAAAAATGCCTCCAGACCTCCAGTGGTGTCCAGTGAAGATCTGGAACGGGTCAACCATTACCTGCAGAAAGAGAAAGAGTCATGATTTACCTGATTCTGGCCCTGGCTGCCCTCATGCTGGCGGTGGTGCTGCTTCCCACCAGTCGCAAGGCCGTCACCTCCACCGAAGACACCCAGCGCAGCGACCTGCTGGAAGAGCGGGACCTGCTGGTCAGCGAGTTGCGGGACCTCAGCACCCAGAGCCTGCCTGAGGCAGAGCGTGAGCGTGCAGAACTGACCTTCAAGGCCAGACTGGCCCGGGTACTCAGGGCACTGGATGAACTTCCTCCTGCTCCTTCTGGCGTGACCCTGAGTCGTCCGGCCCACCTCCCTGCCCTGCTGGTCACGCTGCTGTGCGCTTCTCTTTTGATCGGCGGTGGATTCACCTTCTTCCAGAGCTGGCGTTACATGGGTGTGGGAGATGCAGAGGCGAAACAACTGCAGAACGTCCTGAAGCTGCCTGAGCTGCAATCGAAAGCCAGCCGTTCCCAGAACCCCGAAGACATCCGTGCCTATGCCAGGGCAGCTTTCGATGCAGGAAAATTCCGGGAGTCTGCGCAGGCTTACGGAGACCTGATCAACCTGACCCGAGACACCAAAGATGCCGAAGCCCTCAGGCGTCTCGGGGTGTTCATGTCCACCAATGAGAAGTTCCGTGCCCAGGGGCTCGGTCTGGTGCAACTGTCGGTTCAGCTTGAGCCCAAAGAGCCCGAAGGATACCTGCTGCTGGGTTACACCTACGTCAACAATGGAGCCCCTCAGGAAGCTCTGGACGCCTTTCTGAAGTTCCGTGACCTGCGCCCGATGAGCCTGGAGGCCGATGAGCAGATTGCCCAGCTGAGGTCAGCTCTGGGCCAGAACGCCTCTGGAGAAGAGCTTTTCGCCCAGAATTGCTCCAGCTGTCACGGCACCCAGGGTGAAGGCAAAACCGCTCCCAGCCTGCTCAGCAGTGCGGCCATTCGTGACGAAGCAGCCCTCAGGAACATCATTCAGAACGGTGTGGGCTCCATGCCTGCCTTCCCGGAATTGAAAGGGAAAACTCTGGATGCCCTCGTTCAGTACACCCAGAGCCTGCAGAAATGAGTGAACCGAAAGTCACCCGACGCAAACTCCTGGAATACTGGTGGGTGCTGCCCGTGGCCGGAACTTTCGGAGCCTTTGGAGGCATGTTCTGGTATGCCTCCAATGTGACCTTTGGGAAAAAGCAGCCTAAATCCCTCAACTTCAAGGCTGGAGAAGTCAAGTTCGTGGCCGATGCCTCTGACCTGAAAAATGCGTTTGACAGCCTGGAATTCACCTATGCAGGGGTGCCCTGTGTCCTGATGCAGCTTCCAGAAGCCACTGCTGCCAGTGTTTCGCTGGAGGACAGGCATTTTGCGGCGTACTCCCGGATCTGCACGCACCTGGGCTGTCCGGTACAACCCCTCAGGGACCAGGAGGCCACTGCCCTGACCTTCAATTACCGCATCAAGCACCCGATGCTGGGCTGCCACTGCCATTACAGCATCTTCGACCCCCTTCAGGAAGGAAAAAGCGTGTTCGGCAAGGCCCTCCATCCCCTTCCCAGAGTGAAACTCAGTCTGAAGGAAGGTCGGATTTTTGCGTCCGGGCTGGAGCCCGCACCTGGCCAGGGCGGGTGAGCAGCACCACCGCCACCAGAATCAGCAGACAGGCCAGAATGCTTTGCAGGTTGATGGTCTCCCCTCCCAGAAAATGCCCCACGAACAGGGCCACAATTGGGTTCACATAGGCGTAACTCATTGCCAGGGGTGTGCTGACCGTTCGGACAAGGTACATGAATGCGTTGTAGGCAATGATCGACCCGAAAATCACCAGATACCAGAATGCCACCCACGCCTGAGCCGGAACGTGGGTGATTTTTTCGCCAAGCACCAGTCCCACAAGAGCACTGGCGATTCCACCAAAAAAGATCTGCAGGGCGGTGTTCATGACCCCATCTGGCATCCTGAGCTGTTTGCTCCAGACCGTGCCAAAAGACCAGCTCATGGGAGCCAGGATCAGGGCAAACATGGCGATGGGGGCTGCCGCAAGTTCTTTCCCGGAGTTCAGCACCACGATGCCCACCACGCCAAGGATCAAACCCAGCCATTCTGTGCCTCTCGGCGCTTTGCCCCACAGGGCGCTCCACACTGCGGCCCAGACAGGGGAAACACCCACAGCAACTGCGGCAACCGCACTCGAGACGTCCTGCTCTGCGTAAAGGACCATGCCATGCCCCACCACCGTCAGCAGAATGCCCACCATCGCAGCATTGAGGGTCTGCCTCAGGTCCGGCCAGGGGGTTTTTCGCAGCTTCAGAAAAAGCAGCAGAATCAGCCCTGCAGTCATGTAACGGAAGCCCCCCTGCAGGAAGGGAGGAAAACCAGTGAGGGCCACCCGCATCCCAAAATAGGTGGACCCCCAGATCAGATAGACCGCAACCAGAGACCACAGGACCGTTGGGGACATGATCTGCCAAGCCTAACCCGTGCATTGTGCACAGGGCAATAAGCGAAAGCAGTTAACGGGAAAGCTGACCGCTTTCAGGAAAGGCAGGCAGCTTAAGCCTTCTTTCTCATCAAGGGTTGCATGAACCAAACCTAAAGGCCCTCTCTTCAGGAGCCCTACAGCTGCCTGAGCAACAGGAAAACCTGTTTTTTGCCTTGCAGGATTTATCTGCTTTCTCACGTTTGTCAGGGAAACTGCAGCTTTCTTCTCAGACAGAACCGTAGCATGGGTCTCAGTACTATGCGAAAAGTTCTTACAGTCACCATGTTGCTTGCATCACCCACCACCATTGCCCTCGCCCAGACCCAGGACACTTTACAGGCCATTCAGATCGTTGGTGTCACAGGAGCCCAGGAAGCCAGCATCAAGAGCCGCCTGCCCATCTATGTGGGCTCCAAAGTCACGGACGTCAAAGAAGAGACCATCCGGGCAGCCATTGCCCGTCTGGGGACCTTCACCGTGACCAGTGTCACCGTGCAGAACACCAACACGGGTCCTGTGCTGCGCATTGAAGTCAGAGAGAACCCCAAAATTGCAGACATCGTGGTGACCGGCAGCACCCTGGTTGATCCTGCGGCCTTCACAAAAACCCTGCAGGAGCAGTACGGCATTTCAAAAGGTGCACAGCTCAACACCTCCCAGCTTGAACTCGCCCGCGCACGTTTCCGGCAGGCGTTGCGTGACCTGGGCCTTCCTTTCCTGCCCGAAGTCACCACTGCTGTGCAGGAAGGTCCAGCAGGGGCCACCATCACCTTCAATGTGCAGGAAGCCGCTCCGGTCAGGCAGGTGGTTTTTCAGGGCCTCACCCGCCTGCCCCAGAACGAGGCACAGGCTGCTTTTGCTGACCTGCTGAAGCAGGGCACATTCAGTTCAGACGTGTACGAACAGAGCCTGCGCAACCTCTCCGAGGCCTACCAGAAAGCAGGGTATCTGGGAAGCGGTGCAGACCTGACCCGCGCCACCCTCAACAATGGCATCTTGAGCATCCCCGTGGTGGAACTGACCATCGGGAGCATTGACACCAGTCTGGTGACCCCTGCCCCCACCCTCAATGTCAAAGAAGGGGCTGTGTTCCGTCCCTCTGACTTCAATGCAGATCTGCAGCGCATCAGTGAACAGCTGGGCAAAACCGTAACCTTGCAATACCAGCAGAGCCCCTCTGATCCAACCCGGGTGGATGTGCAACTGGTTATCACGGACATCCCAGCGGGCAAAATCCAGCAGGTGACCATTGAAGGGAACACCGCCATCCCTGATGAAACCCTGATCGCTGCCCTGAAGTCAAAAGTGGGACAGACCTTCAGCCTGCCCCAGGCCCAGGAGGACCTGCTTGCCCTGCAACGCGCTTACCGGGAAAAAGGGTTTGATGTGGTCATCCCCGAGAATGCCGTGGGCTTTGATGGCAAAGTGCTCACCTTCAAATTGACCGAGGTGACCATCGGTGGCTACGACATCAAGTGGGAGGGGGCGCAACGCACCAATGAGGACTTTGTGCGCTCCCAGCTTCCTGCGGTGGGCAGTGCGCTGAATGCTGACACTTTCAGGAAATACCTGGGGCGTCTGGTTCAGGGAGGGGTGGTCAAGGCGCTCAACGTTCAGCCGGTTCCCACCGATGACCCCAGCAAAGTGCGTCTGGCCATCACCCTGCAGGATGTGCCCAGCCTGAACGTCAGCCCGGGTCTGACCTACGCCCCCGGAGAGGGATTTGCCGGAGACCTGCAGGTGACGGACACCAACCTGTTCGGCATCGGGCACCAGCTGAGTGCCAGCCTGAATTTCACCCCCAATGAGGCCAGACAGGTGCTCGGTGGATCGGTGTCTTACGGTCTGCCCTATCTGGGAACCCCTGAACAACCCATCAGCGGAAAGGTCACGGTGTCCAGCAACGTCACCCCCAATGTGGACATCAAAAACGGCACCGTTGCCATCGGACGCCAGTACACCGAGCGCAACAACCAGCTCACGGTGGAGGCTGCCACCCCCCTGAACGACAACGTATCGCTCAGTGGAGGTGTGCAGGGTGAAATCAAACAATATTTCCTGGAACCAGGGGCAGCAGACAGCCTGCCCGACAGCGATCCTGCAGTCACCCAGAACCTGCCTGGTCGGGGCTGGACCGTGCAGGCCTTCTCCAGTGTCAATGCCGATTACGCAGACAGTGCCAGCTTCCCGACCACGGGTTTCCGGGCTTCCGTGAATGCCAGCTATGGGTTTGGCTTCGAGAAAAGCAACCTCAACTGGGGCAAGGTGGCAGGCGGCCTGAGGGGCTACGTGGACCTGACCCCTGGGGCTCCCGTGAACCTCGTGCTTGCGGGTCGGGTGGATGCCGGGACCATCATCGGCACGGCCCCTGAATCTGCCCTGTTCCGGGTGGGGGGCAGCCAGTTCGATGACCGCTTCAGCCTGAAAGGTTTTGATGAGGCCAGTTTCACAGGCAAGAACTTCTTCACGGCAGGGGTGGAGGCCCGGGCAGATTTCGGCCTGAAGACCGATTTCCTGCAAGGGATGTATGCTCTGGGCTTTGTGGATGCTGGAGATGCCTGGACCCAGAATGATTTCAACATGAATGTGGGCTACGGTCTGGGAATTCAGGCCAACCTGGGACCGGAAAGTTTTGTGATCCCTGTGCGCATGGATTACGCTTTCTCAAACCTGTATCCAAGAGGGAAATTCTCCATCAAGCTGGGCTTCCTGTTCTGATCTTTTCAAATTCAACTGCAGCCCATGACAGACCACCAAAAATTTGCCCCCGATGATGCATCGGGGGCCACACTCCATTGGTCGGTTCAACTGTAGCAGTTTTTCTGTCACAGGAATCTGATTTCGTCACATCGGCCTTCGATGGCGTTGAATCGGGAAAGCTTGCATCTTGAGGACATGGCATCAGGATGCGCCAGTCCCCTCTGTGAAGATTGGGGCAAACCGGGAACAGGCGGAATCGGTATAATAGGCCATGCCTCTTTCCCGGGTCATCCCACTCAAACGCGCTGCACACGTCTATCTGGTGCAGGATGGACACCTGCTTCTGGTCACCGAACGCATGGACGATGGGTCCATCTTCTGGGGGCTTCCCGGCGGAAAGGCCAGAGATGGTGAATCCCTGGCCGATGCTGCCGTGCGGCAGGTCAAAGAAGAAACCGGCCTGGAAATGTTCGACCTGGAGTTCATTTCGCTTCTGGAAGGCGAGATGCTCTCCATGACCAAACACGCCCATTACGCCAACTTTGCGCGTTTCACCGGAAAATTCCGTGGTGAATTGCAACCCAATGATCCAGAAGTGCTGTCTGCAGAATGGATTCCGTTCGATCAGGTGATGCAACTGGTTCGTTTTGGACCCCCACCGGAATTCGAGGAGCGCAACCCCCTGATCTGGGTGCCCACCCAGGACTTTCTGGCCGGGAATCCCAAGGCGTATTACCCGATTTGACCTTGCTGCCAAAAGGGGCGAGCCACCGGCCCGCCCCTCCATTTTTGATCCTGCCTGGACTTATTTGATTTTCTGCCGTCCTGAAATGGCCCGTCCCAGGGTCACCTCGTCGGCGTATTCCAGTGCACCGCCCACCGGGAGGCCATAAGCGATACGACTCACCGTGGCTCCAGTGCTGGCGAGTTGACGCTGCAGGTACATGCTGGTGGCTTCCCCTTCCACGGTGGTGCTGGTGGCGAGGATCACCTCCATGTCGGACTGGACCCGTCCCATCAGTTGCTTGATGTAGAGCTTGTCGGGACCGACCCCATGCATGGGACTGATGGCTCCGTGCAGCACGTGGTAAAGGCCACGGTATTCACCAGAGCGTTCAATGGCCAGCACGTCTCCTGCATCCTCCACAACACAGATCTGGTTTCGCATGCGGGTCTGGTCGCTGCACACCTCGCAGAGTTCCTTGTCGGTGACGTTGAAGCACTCGGGGCAGAGGTGCAGTTCTTCCTTGGCGCTCAGGAGGAGTTTCGCAATGCGCTCGATGTCCTCCTGAGGTTGCTCAAAGAGGTAGAAGGCCAGCTTCTGGGCACTTTTGGGACCAATGCCCGGCCATCTGGACAGTTCGCGGATCAGTTGAAGAAGGCTTGCCGGGTACTTCATTTCACATCAAACCGCCCAGGAAGCCCATGCTGCGCTGCGTTTCCTGCTGCTGCAATGCATCGGCTTTCTCCTGGGCGTCCCGGATGGCGACCACCAGCAGGTCTTCGAGGGTTTCCACATCATCAGGGTCAACGGCCTGGGGGTTGATCTTCAGGCCCTGAAGTTTGCCCTGACCGTTCAGGGTGACTTCCACCATGCCACTGGCGGTTCCGGTGACGGTCATTCCGGCGAGTTGATCCTGGATTTTCTGTGCAGCGACCTGGGCCTGCTGCATTTGCTTCATGAGTTTCTTCATGTCCATAAAGGGTATTTTATAACGTTTTGGGGGGTGGGAATGGTGGGTTGAACGGCATTGTTGTACACCAAAAAACCCGCGTCCCACAAAGAAAAAACATCAGCATTTTTCAGCTGATGTTGTACCAGGTCCAGCAATACAGGTTAGAGGGCAGAACCCGGGTACTTGACCCGCTTGGTGCGACGGTACACCTGTGCAGGACGGCCCACACCATTGCGGCGCTCTCCGGCAGGCTCCAGCAGGCCCTGGGAGAGGATGCGTTTGCGGAAGTTGCGCTTGTCGAGCTTCTGGTTGAGGATCGCCTCGTACACTTCCTGAAGTTCAGGAAGGGTGAAGTGCTCTGGCAGGAACTCGAAAGCAAGGTTGGCGTATTCCAGACGGGTCTGCAGCCTGCGGATGGCGCGGGCCAGGATGTCTGCGTGGTCGAAGGCCAGTGGAGGTGGATCGTGGGCCACGAACCATGCAGCGCCCACGGTGCTTCCACCTGCATGGACGGCAGGGGTGCCATGGGGCAGCACCGCCATGTGCGCAACGGAGACAATGCGTCCGCGAGGATCGCGTCCAGGATTGCCAAAAGTATAAAGTTGTTCAAGATGGTTGGGAGAGAGTGCCACGCTGGTCTCTTCACGGAGTTCCCGCAGGGCAGCCGCAGCGAGGGTTTCTTCATGCTGAACAAACCCTCCGGGGAGTGCCCAGGATTGGGAGTGGGGTTCCAGACCACGGCGGACCAGCAGGATGTGCAGCTGGCCCTTGTGCATGGCAAAGGCCACCACATCTACTGCTAGACCCACTTGAGCAGCAAAAGGAGGCAGTGTTAGTGTATACATCACACTTAAATATATTGCTTTTCAACGTGCAAGTCAATGAATTTCTGGCAGCAGTCATCTACACCAATTGGCTTGTGTAGTTTTTCACAAAAGAGTCACTTTGCAAAGGCAAATCAGAGTCAGCCATCCGTATTTGCTCGTAATGGCCTGCATATCTGGGAATTCTGTTGAATCGATGGGACTTTTGACCCTTGAGTCCATCCATCTTGAAACACCAATTCAAACCTAGACAGCATCAGAAGCAGTCCAAAAAGATTGAGCCCTCCAGAAGAAGTTGAAGCAATTCTGACAGCAAGGCTCAGGTTCTGTATTTTAAGATGTGAATTGACAGAGGGCATCCAATGATGTGAACACCCTTGTGACCTGCATCAGCATACGGCAAAACCAGGAGGCACATGCAGCAAAAACCCCAGATTCTGCTGCACGTCTTCGTCCCTTCAGCCGCATTGCGTAGGCGAATCCCCGGCAAGTGGTGTAAAATAAGATTTGATGTTCCTACCCAGAATGTCCACGATCCCCGAGAACGGGGCGTGCTGGAGGTGGTTGTAATTTCTAAAGAGCACAAGATCAATGAGCAGATCCGGGTTCGGCAAGTCCGTTTGATTGATGACGAGGGCGGCCAAGTTGGCATCATCGATACCAGGGAAGCCCTGCGTGTCGCCCAGGAAAAAGGCCTGGATCTGGTGATGGTTGGCGCTACTGCTGTTCCCCCGGTCTGTAAACTCATGGATTACGGGCGTTTTCGTTACGAGCAACAACAGAACGAAAAAGAAAACCGCCGTCGTGCACGCACCCAGGAAGTCAAGTCCATCAAATTCCGCATTAAAATTGATGAAAACGACTTCAACACCAAGACCAACCATGTTCGTCGCTTCCTGGAAGAAGGCAACAAAGTCAAAGTCACCATCATGTTCCGTGGCCGCGAGCGCACCCACCCCGAACTCGGTGAGCGCATCCTGGAACGTGTTGCCGATGCCATCAAGGACATCGGTTCACCCGAAGGTGCACCTTCCATTGCAGGCATGGACATGAACATGATCGTTGCTCCGGCTCCTGGCAAAATCAAGAAAAAAGACGCCGAAGACACCGAAGCCATCGGTTCAGAAGCCTGAGTTTGCCCGAACCCACCATCCTCCCATCCGGGAGGATTTTTTTGCATACCTGACGAGAGTGTGAGAAATCCATCAATCCTCCGGTGGTGTTCTGCTCTGCTTTCGCTGCTACCATTTTGAATATGAAACAGCCCGTGGTTTTTCTTTTGATTGCCGCCCTGATGTCCGCATGCACAGTCACCACACAGACTTCTGTTCAGCCCAAACCTCAGGCTGCAGTCGTGGCCCAGCCCAAAACCCCACCCAGCAAGAACCTTGGGGATTATGCTCTGCCCGACGGGGCCAGCAACATCAAGGTCAAAAGCAACAAGGTGGAGTTCAGCCTGGGCAAGCGAGACCTGGGCGATGTTTTCGAGCATTTCGACAACCAGTTCAAGCGCAAAGGCTGGCTGCGGGTTGGAGTGGAAAACCGTCCCAACCGTGTGGAAGCCACCTACAAGTTTGAGAACAATCTGGTGCGCCTGACCGTCAAACGCGAGGGCAACAGCGGCAAATTCGAGGTTGAACTCGAAGATTGAGGAGAGTCCAGCAGAAAGCAGGGATCACACAAGATCCCTGCTTTTTTGATCCACAGATCAAACTGTTCTGTTGAAGGTGTAGATCCTGGGGAAATGCCCCCCGTGGTACACCCGGTCTTCCCTCAGAAGCTTCCAGTCGGATTGCCCCTTGATCAGGCGGTCCATCAGTTTCACCTCGTGGGAAATCAGGACCATGCGGGCACCCGCAGAAGCAATGCGGGTCATCTCCCTGAAGAATTCCGGGTACAGCACCAGGTTTCCGGTGTTGGTTCCCACGTTGTCTCCCCAGGGCAGGTCGCAGAGGATCACATCCACACTCTGGTCCGGCAGATCCAGATGGGTGGCATCGGCGATGTCCACCTCGAAGGGCAGTCCTGCGGCTTGCAGGTTGCTGCGGGCAAACTCCACATGCTCAAAATCCAGGTCACAGCCAGAGACCTTGCGGGCACCATAGATCTGGCCGCACTCGATCATCAGGGTGCCAGAGCCGCACATGGGGTTGTACACCACATCGTGCTTCTCAACGTGGGCGAGTTGCAGCATGGCTGCAGCCACAGTGGCATTGAGGCCCCCTTCCATGTTGGCAACACGCCAGGGCCGTGCAGAAAGGGGGCGAGGAGACAGGCGAATCAGCACCTCCCAGCCTTCCCCGGCTTTGAGGACCCGCAACACCAGTTCTCCCTCTTCAGGGTCGTGCCTGAGGCCGCTCTGCTTGCTGATCTCCTCTGCCAGACGCTGGAACACGCTGGAATCACTGCCTGCCGCAGCAAAACGGAAAGAAGCAAAGGTGCCCAGCTTCAGGGTGTCCTGAACGATGCTGAGAAGCCTTGTGAGGTGCTGGTGGCCCAGCAGGGCTTTGGGACGGGGCACCTCGAAACGCTCGATTCTGGACACCGCCACCACCGTTCTGAGCTGCAACAGTGGGAGGGGTTTTCCAGGGAAAGCAATGCGCAAGAAATCCTTGCCCTTGCCCAGAATTCGGGCATTCAGGGGTTTCAGTTCATTCAGCACGAAGGGACTCAGGCCTTCGAGAAGGTCCAACTGGTACGTCTGCATTTTTAGCAGCTTACCCGAAGAAGGGCTCGGGCTGCAAAACCTGATGCTCCTGCAAAGCCACAAAAAGCCTGTTCAAGAGCTCATGGAACATCGGTTCTGGTTCACGCTGGTATCTGGCCCACATCAAGAGGAAGTTGTGAAGGATGCCCACCCGGTACTCCCGGTACAGCTCTTCCTGGGACAGGGCAATGCCATGCTGGTGCAGCACCTGCAAGTACTGCTGAAGGAGTTCATGCTCCAGACGGGTCCGCTCAAACCAGTTGAAACGGATCACCAGAAAATGTGCGAGATCAAACCCCACAGGGCTCACACAGGAGTGCTCATAGTCGATCAGGTACAGGCGGTCCCAGTTCAGGCGGTCCACCATCACCTGACCAAAGTGGAAATCTCCGTGGCACAGGGTCACTTTGCGGGCCTCTGCAAAAAGGCCTTCCAGCACCCCTGGATTCAGCAAATGGTCTGCCACACGCAGAAGTTCTGGAGAGAGGTTCAGGTCTTCCCTGCCCTGCTGCAGGCAGGAACGGTGTTTGAAAATGAGCCTGTGGATCTGGTCTCCCCAGGGGGCACTCGGGTGCTGTTTCAGGGCGGGGTGCAGCATCCACTGGGCATGAAACTCCCCCATCAGGCGCATCACCTGATGCACCCGGTTGAAGCGCTCCGGCTCAGGAAGGTCCGACCAGTGCATGCAGCGGTCCTCCAGGCTTTCCAGAATCAGATGGGCCTTGAGGGTGGCCTCACTTTGCTGGTACCCCAGCAGTGCCGCGTGAGGAATGCTGAGCAGTGGAGCAAAATCCCTCAAGTACTGGATTTCGTTGAGGAACCTTTTGAAGTGTTTCTCGCTGAAGTCATCTGCTGGGCGGTATTTCACGAAGACCTCGCGGGAAGTCCCGGAAACCTGCAGCCTCAAAAAGGCATAGTCTGCCCGTTCTCCTTCTCCCAGACGCAGCAGTTCCATGCGCTGCAGGTCTGGAAAGGCACCCTTCATGGCACTTTTCAACATGAGGGGATACGCCACAGGCTCGGGATGACCTGCCCAGCTCTTCACGGCAGACAGCATCACCCCGAGGCTGCCAGAAACGGTGTTCAGGTGATCACCAGCCAGGTGACCCATGAGGTCCCCACCATGAAAATCCCTGCGTAAACTGCACATCCAATGCCCAGTCCCAGGCATCCTCTGCGGCGGTGGCGACGGTGCCTGCGGTGACGGCGGTGAGAATGCGACCCGATGAAAGAACCAATTGAAAATGAACCCACTGAGAAACTGCTCATGCTGCCTCCTGTTATACGGTGTTTGATCTTCACCGTCTCTGTGAAGAATTACGGTCTTGGAGGCCAGACCGTTCCCTGCAGTCCAGAACTGACCGCTGAAGCCCGACGGCTGACTGCTTTTCTGCACAGCCTTTTTTGACAAAACAGACCTTTTCCTGTACACTCATAAGGCTGAAGTGAAGCCGGGAAAACTGCGCCTGTCGCGACCGCGCTTCCGGGTTTACCCCAAGGGGAAAACCTCAGGAGGACATCAAAATGCCCAAGCAGAAAACCAAAAAGGCTGCCGTGCGTCGCATCAAAGTGACCGCCACCGGCAAAGTGATGGCGTTCAAGAGTGGCAAGCGCCACCAGAACACCGGCAAATCCGGCAAAGAAATTGCCAACAAAGGCACCGGATTCGTGCTGGCCAAGAGTGAGTGGGCCCGCATGAAGCTCATGTTCCCCGGAGGTCGCAACTAATGCCACGCGCCAAGACTGGTATCATCCGCCGTCGTCGTCACAAGAAGGTTCTGAAGCGCGCCAAGGGCTTCTGGGGTTCACGCTCCAAGAACTACAAAAACGCCTTCCAGACCCTGCTGAACGCAGCCACCTACGAATACCGCGACCGTCGCAACAAGAAGCGCGACTTCCGTCGCCTGTGGATTCAGCGCATCAACGCCGCTGCCCGCCTGAACGACATCAGCTACTCCAGCCTGATGTTCGGTCTGAAAAAAGCCGGCGTGGCCCTGGACCGCAAAGTCCTCGCTGACATCGCTGCCCGCGAGCCCCAGGTGTTCGCCACCCTGGTGACCACCGCCAAGAACGCTCTCGCCAGCGCTTAAGGCTTGAACCAGAACCACCCCTGACAAATCAGGGGTGGTTTTTTCATGGCTCAATCGAGTTTCAGGGCCTCATGGTCCTGCCCGAGCACCCTGCAGAGCCCTTTGACCACCAGGGCATGGTCTTCTCTTTGTGGCACACCAGAGACGGTCACCACCCCCACCAGTTCTCCTGTCTTCAGGGCAATGGGGAATGCACCGCCATGGGTGGCGTAATCTGCATCTGACAGACCGTGTGCAGTGGTGACATCTGTGTCCTGTGACCTGAGCTCCTGCCCGATCTGGTAGGAACTTTTCTGGAAGTGCTTGACCACATTGGCCTTTCTGCGCACCCAGTTCAGGTTGTCCGGGTTGGTGCCCGGAAGTGCCGTGAAGAACAGCTGCAGCCCATCCAGACGGTGGATGTCAATCACCACCCCTTTTTCTTCCTGAACAGCAATGTCGCGAATGGCGTTGCCCAGTTCCCATGCGGTGTCGAAATCAAAAACCTCAAACCTGAGGGCTTCCTCCTGCTTTTGCAGGCGTGCAAGATCTTCGGTGAAATTCATTCAGCCCTTCCTTTCAACACTCAGGCGCTGGCCTGTGGCAGAGGATTTCTCGCCCAGTTCCAGCAGTTCCATCACCAGTGTGGCTTCTTCAGCCGTGACAGGGTTGGAGGTCCCATTCAACAGCGCAGCAGCAATCCCTGTGTAATAGCTCTGGTAACTGCCCACCTGATTGTCTACCTCAGTTTTGATTGTCTGGCCTTCACTCTGGGTATACAGGGTGCCTTTTTCAGGATCATGGCCCCAGTTTTCAGACCCCGGACGGCCTCCAGCTTTCAGAGCGCTTTCCTGGGGGTCCAGCCCATATTTGATGTAACTTCCCTCTGTGCCATGCACAATGAACCTGGGGTTGGGTGCAGCCACCAGCATCGATCCATGCAAAATCACCCGCAGAGGGCCATATCCGAGCACCACATGGAAGAAGTCCGTGGCCTGCCCTCCATCCCTCTGGACAGAGAGATCAGCCTGCAGGGTGTCTGGCATCCCAAAAAGCTGTAAGGCCTGGTCCAGCACATGGGGTCCGAGGTCGTACCACAGTCCACTGCCTGGGAGGTCCTGTTCCCTCCAGCGGTTCACCACACCAGGTCGAAAACGGTCGAAGTGGGATTCAAAGTGCACCACCCGGCCCAGACGTCCTTCTGCAATCAGCCTTTTGATGGTCAGGAAATCCGCATCCCAGCGCCTGTTGTGGAAGACCGAGAGCAGCAGTTCGGAGCGGGCCGCCAGGGTGTCCAGTTCACGTGCCTCCACCGCCGTCAGGGTGAAGGGTTTGTCCACCACCACATGTTTTCCGGCCATGAGTGCAGCTTTAGCCAGATCAAAATGGGTGGTGTTGGGGGTGGCGATCACCACCAGATCGACATCTTCTCTGGAAAGGGCTTGCAGAGGATCTGGTTCCACCACTGCGTCCGGAAAATCGGCGTGAACTTTCTCAGGCTGACTGGAGGAGACCACATGAAGCTTCAGGTCCTGCACGCTGGCAATCAGGGGGGCATGGAAGGTTTTTCCTGCAAAGCCGTAACCAAGCAGGGCCACATTCAGGGTTCTGGCCGTCATGTTTTCTTTATAACCCAGATGGTGGGGTTGCGGTGCATGTTTGTGCGACCATCGAACGATCGTCCTGCTGGTTTAGACGTCCTGCTCCATGAACGCCATGAGGGGTTATCCTGTGTTGATTCCTGAAAGGCAGACCTTTCAGAGCCGCTTGGAGGAAAAATGTTTCACCAGAGACTCCTGGAACGAACCCAAAAGCTGAACACCCGCCTGTGTCTGGGTCTGGACCCCCGACTGAATGCACATGGCAGTTTTGAACAGATGAAACAGCAGACGCTGGCTGTGCTTGAAGGCGTGGCACCCTACGCGGCCTGTGTGAAACCCCAGGCCGCTTTTTATGAAGCCATGGGCCTTGAGGGCATTGCTTTCATGGTGGAACTCATGCGTCTGGCCCGCACGCTGGGCCTTCCGGTGCTGCTCGATGCCAAGCGTGGCGACATTGGGAGCACGGCAGAAGCTTACGCCCAGGCCTGGATGACCGGAGAACATGCAGGAAACGCCCTGACGGTGAACCCTTACCTGGGCTTTGAAACGCTCAGACCTTTCATTGATGCAGGCCGCAAGAATGGAGGTGGGGTCTTTGTGCTGGTCAAAACCTCCAATCCAGGCTCGAAAGACCTGCAGGACCTGCAAACACCCCAGGGTCTGCTTGCCGAGGTTGTCGCAAAAGCCCTGGACCAGATCGCAGCAGAAGAAGGAGATGGGATCAGCAGTGTGGGAGCCGTGGTCGGGGCCACCCACCCGGCAGAACTGAAAAAGTTCCGTGACCTGATGCCCAGGGCCACCCTGCTTCTTCCCGGTCTGGGGGCCCAGGGGGCAAGAGCTGAAGACCTTGCAGATGCCTTCAATGCCGAAGGCGTGGGGGCCGTGGTGAGTGCCTCCAGAGGCATCCAGTACGCCAGTGCAGACCTGGATGTGGAAGCCGCAGTTCAGGCGGCCATTGGCTTCAGGGACCAGCTGAATCAGGCTGTGCAGCACTGAAGCACATGAAAAGCAAAAGGCACCCTCTTCTGGGTGCCTTTTGCTTTGAAGCATCACTCAGTTGACTTTGAGGTAAGACTCCAGCAAAGAATCAATCAGTTCCACGCCACCATCGATCAGGTACTGTCCCAGCCCGTCGTTGCTGGCAGAGTAACCAAAGTAGGTGTTCCACCAGATCACCACAGGGTAGGGGTACAGGTCATCCTTGTTCAGGCTGGCAAATGCGCCATCATCACTGACGGTGATGGTGGTCAGCCAGGCTCTGGGGTTGCCGTTGGTGGCCTGCACGCTGAAATCAACAGCCCAGTTGGTGCAAGCCTTGTCTCCCATTTCTTTAAAGGGAATCTTGTTGGCTTTGGCTGTGTCCACAAAATAGTCGTAGAGGGTCTGTGCGACCTTCTGGGACGTGGCTCCCAGACCACCCACCTGAGCGGTGAAAGAATTGTTGTCGATGCAGAGCTCAGTTCCTGCAAGGTTGTCTTCAGGTGCAGCGAAAGCAGAACCAAGGCTGAGGACACAGGCTGCAGACAGCATCAGAACGGATTTTTTCATGGGTTTTCCTCCGGGTGGTGCCCCTTCAGTATAGGGGGCTGTTATTCTACAAATCTCACAGCCAGTGGTCTGTCAGGACAATGCAGCGGCAGGCGTTGCAGATGGATTGGAACGGCCAGATCATGCGTTACAGGCTTGAAGTCAAAATTTCACACAACACGTCACTGTCCTGAAGGAGTGAGCACAGGGCAGAAACCTTTATTACTGCTTTCAGCAGAACACTGGGCTCCTGCTGTTGTGATGCAGAAGAAGGGATGCTGGGGCATCCCTTCTTCTGCACGAAAATTTATTGTCATGCACTGAAAATCATTCAAAACCGTGAACTGTTTACTGCAAGATGAAGTCGCCCATCACCTCGGGGGTGGCAGTATCAAACCCCACCACATCCAGCATGCCAGCGTCTTTCGGGTCGGCAATGCTGAAACGGTTCGCCACCATGCCCACCACAATCAGTTTTGCAGGGATGCCCATTTCCCTGCGGTACTGCTGCAGGGCCTGGGCGGGGTGGATCTTGCCGTACCAGGTTTCGCTGTCGGTGTAGACCACGAAAGCATCAACTTCGATCTTTTCCTTGAGGGCATGCCGCATGGGGAGGGAGCAGTCCGTTCCACCCATCGGGATGCGGGCCACTGTGCGCACCACATCGTCCAGACGCTGGCGTGGAGAGATGTTGATGGGGGTCATGCCCGGGTCTCCTCCACCCCACTGTCCACCGTACCCACCACCTGCAGCGCTGAATCCGGTGATCATGTGCTGGGCTTCCACCGCAGCGGTCACCAGGGCCATTGCTGCACTGGCCACCCTGGGGGTCAGGCCGGGCACCCCTGCAATCTGTCCCGCTTCCATGCTTCCCGAAACATCCAGAGCAAGCATCATGCGCTTGCCTGTAGGGGTCACACTGCCGAAAGCCGTGTAGAAAGCAGCATCCAGTGCATCCACCACCTGCTGAACCGGCGTCCAGCTGGTCCCCTGACCACGCATGCCGTGTCCTGCAGCGTAGGTCTTCAGGGCTGCGAGCACCTTGATGGGGTGCAGGCGGGCCTTCAGGATGGCCTCGCTGTTGCCCAGTTTCTGGGTCACGAGACGCTGGGATTCAGACATGGGGGTGAGGAGTCCAATGCGGGTCATGTTGGCGAGGTTGCGCACCATCGCTTCCAGAGGCATGTGGGGCAGCATGGCTTCCCACACTTCAGGGCGGGTCAGGAATTCGGTGGGGATGGCTTCGCGGGGCAGGCGGTATTTCTCGATCAGATGGACCACTTCTTTCAAAGGGGCGGTCTGTGCCTGACGGAAAGCGTCCACAATCTCCAGACCCTGGGCAGGAGCAAACTCATCCTGGGTGATCCAGCGGTATAGCTTCTGGTGCGCGTCCGACTGCGCTTTCGGGTGGGCCAGACGCAGGGCGTCCCGGTGGGTCCAGCCGTCACGCTGGCGGTATTTCACCGCCAGCAGGGCCAGGGCCTTCACGTCCTTCTGGTTGTACCAGTCCCCGATGGCGCGGCGCAGACCGCGACCCCACCCACGAAAACCCTGCACGAAATCCATGAAGTGGAACAGGTGCGTCCCGATGCGGGCCACGCGAGGCAGGGCCTCCAGGGCCGCTTTTCGGGTCTGCTCATTACCAAAACTCGCGCACATCGCCAGCGCAAACAGGGCAGGATCATTTTTGGGGGCACGTCCCGATTCGCTGATCTCAGCGATGCGGTTCACGGTGCGGATGCCGTCCAGTTCGATGCAGCGTTTCACGGCCTCTGCGTTGTCGATGGTCAGTTTCTGCTCACCGACATAAAAGGTTCCGCCCTCGGACCCGAGGATCAGAAAACGGTCAAGTTGTGTCCAGTCACTGACTTCCCAGGCGTAACCGCCAGCGTTGTTGGCTTTCTGGTTGCTTCCGGGGATGGGCTGGTTCTGAGGCGTGCGAGAGGTCTGGTAATGCTTCGTCCACTTCATGTGTTCACCTTCTTTCGTGAGGGAATGGCGATTGGCGAACCGCCTTTGCAAAGGCAGTTAAACGGTGTAAATCAAGGCCGGATGAGCAGGCGGGATCAGGGCTGTATCCAATCCATGGGTAACCTGACACCATCGACCCGGCCCTCTGAGACAAGAAACCTTCCAGCGGCACTGACAGGACTTACTGCAGCACCCAGGGTTTTGCGGCTTGCTGCCCTGGGTGAACATTGCAGCCCTGCAGGTGGATCAACCCCTCGGAGGAAGTTGAGGTCACCCATCTCCAGCGACCCAATGCCGGTAAAAACGGAGATGGATTTGAGGAGCGCAGATTTCCACTAGCACAGCCTGGAAGATCGGTCCGAAAAACAAACCTGTGGATAAAGGATGCGAGCAGGGGAATACGGTTTAACTTGAAAGGTTAAGGTAACCTGCCCACTTCGACCCACAGAAGAGACTTGAGAGCTTGCGGGTGAGGTGTTGCCCATGGGTTTTTTTGGAGGTAACCCATGAACTCCGACCCGCAAGGAGGATGTTTATTTTTGTCGTGGATGCTCAGGTATCCCATCCGTCCACGACCTGGAGTGTTTGACATGAGGGAAATCTCCCTCTGGTGGAAAGGGTGGGACTCGAACCCACAGCCTGTCGCGTGCAAGGCGAATGCTCTCCCATTGAGCTACCATCCCAGACCTGTCTTTTTCTTTGATGCTCCTTTCTTTTTCATCCCAGACCAGCCAGAGAGGGGCTCTGCTGGCCCGGGGGTTCGGACAGGAAAGGCGGGATTTGAACCCACGACCTCTCGATCACCGGATACCTGCGGCCCATTTCTGGGCAAGGGACGGTAACCGCTCTGAACACCCTCCCTGGCTGGGCTACAATCCTGTCCTGAAGGTGAAGGGTGGGACTCGAACCCACACTGACGGTCAGCATTCCGCAACGGCTCTGCAAAGAGCGAATGTGCACGGGACGCATGCGTTGTCCTGCCATTAGACGACGCTTCACAAGCGAAAAACGAAGACAAGTGTGGTGGAGGTGACAGGAATCGAACCTGCGACCAGCCGATTAACAGTCGGTAACCATCTACCGTCGGCTCGGGACCAGAGGAGTGTGTTCTTGACTCCGAGCAAGGGCTGGTGGACGGTGTTGCTGCTCTACCACTGAGCTACACCCCCACGAAAACGAAAAACCAGCAAACAAAAACTGAGGGAGATGACAGGAGTCGAACCTGCGACCTGCCGCTTATCAGGCGAGAACCATCACTCTTTCGGCTCAACTTCCAGAAGAAGCAAGCAAAGGGCAGAGAACGGTGTTTGAGCTGCTCTGGCCACTGAGCTACACCTCCCATACAGTCTGAAGTGGGTCGCACGGTGGGATTTGAACCCACACGCCTTTCAGCGCAACCTCTTAAAGGTAACCATTCTCCTTCGACCCGCGAATGCAGGTAAGGGATGGTGAACGGAAGGCCGATTGCTCAGCCATTGTGCGTCTACCAGTTCCGCCACGTGCGCTTCAGACGTGTTCAGTGTAGACAAATGGAACACGTTTCACATTCACCAAAACGCTTAAGACCACAGCAGACCAAAACGCCTGTTCAGGATGCGTGTTTATGCTTACAGGAGTGGGGACTGTTGTGTAAAAAAAGCGTAACCCTGGCTGCGCTCTGATGGAAAACCCATCAAGGTTTTGTTGTCTGAGACTGAAAAAGTTTTTCCAGCTTCAATTTGCAGGCTTGCCAAAAACCTGCACCCAGTAATACCGGTCGGTGCTGCTGGCATTTTCTGCAAAACCCACCCCGAGTTCCCTGAAATCTGCATCCATCAGGGTCTGGCAGTGCCCATTGGTGCTGTTCAGCCATTCCTGAATGGAGGCTTCCACGGTTTTTTGCAGGGTCAGACTGGTGCTGGTCTTGACCACAGACAGATTCTCTCCTGCCTCTGCAAACCCATATCCTGATGCACGGATGCGGTCTGCCGTCAGGTCGCCCTTTGAACCCTGGTGGGCCAGAAATTGATTCCGGGCCATGTCCTGGGCATGGTACTGGGCGGCCAGGGTGAGTTTGCTGTTCAGCTGGACTGCTGGAGCGGCAGGCAGGGCTGTGGTTCCCCCGCCAGGGTTCTTGCAATTTCTGGGGGTGGCCCTGGCAGCATTGACAGCATTGAGCATGACCTGCTGAGAGGACAGATCGAGCACCTGCAGGCCACTGAGGTCCACTTTGACTCCACCCATCGATCCGCAGGAAACCAGCAGACCCACCACACCGAGAGCAAGCTTTTTCATGCCTCAGGGTACTGCTTTTTCAGCCAGACTTCAGCTCTCTGGTCACAGGTCAGAGCACCCGTGAACGCTGCACGCCCAGCACCTGCACCCAGTACGATCCATACTCGGTTCCAGACTTTCTGGTGAACCCAAACCCGATTTCCCTGAATTCCGGGTTCATCAGGTTCCTGCAGTGGCCAGGAGACGTGAGCCAGCCATCAACGGTCGCCTGCACGTCCGGATACCCTGCAGCGATGTTCTCACCGACCATGCGGTAGTTGTAGTTGTACCTCAGGGCACGCACAACCACATCGGACCTGTCAGACCCGTGGTGATCAAAGAAATCATGGGTCGCCATGTCCTCGGCGTGGTCCTGTGCGGCAGCAATCAGGCGAATGTTCAGCACCACAGGAGGTGCCGCCTGATGAAAATCATTGCCGCACTTGCGTGCAACTGCACGGGCAGCATTGGTGGCCTTCAGGAGTTTTTGCAGCAGGTCTTCACTGGGAGTGCGGTACGTCTGCACGGGGGTCACCTGGGGTTGACTGTCGGTGGGGGTCTGGGTTGCTGGACGATTGATGCAGCCGGTCAGGACTGAAGTGAGCAGAAGCAGAAGAACACGGAACTTCACCGTTCCAGACTACTTCAGGCCCCAGAAAATAGGGTGAGTCGAGGTTTAACCTCTCCTCACCTTTGGTGGAAAATCACACATATTGCCGAGAGCCGAGAGAAAGGTAGAACTTTAAAAATCAGCAGTCAAGGCATCCAGATGCAGGGAGCACAAAAAGGAAAGGGACTCAGAAGCAAGCTTCTGAGGATCGATTGCTTGAGCAAAAACAATTGCCTTTTGATGCGCCCTCGGCCCTCGGCTCTCGGCTTCAATACCTGTAAAACCCTCTCCCACTCTTGCGGCCATAAAGCCCTGCCTGGACCATCTTGCGAAGCAGTGGGCTTGGACGGTATTTGTCGTCTCCGAGGCCTTTGTGCAGCACTTCCATGATCGCCAGGCAGGTGTCCAGACCAATAAAATCTGCCAGGGTGAGGGGTCCCATCGGGTGGTTCATGCCCAGTTTCATGATGCCGTCGATGGCTTCAGGGGTGGCTACGCCTTCCATGACGCACTGGATGGCCTCGTTGATCATGGGCATCAGGATGCGGTTGGAGACAAAGCCAGGGAAGTCGTTGCATTCGATGGGGGTTTTGCCCATCTGTTTTGCGGTCTCTACCACGAAGGTTGTGGTTTCATCGCTGGTGGAATATCCCCGGATCACCTCGACAAGGCCCATCAGGGGGACGGGGTTCATGAAGTGCATCCCGATGAATTTCTCCGGGCGGCCTGATGCAGTGGCAAGACTGGTGATGGGAATGCTGCTGGTGTTGCTGGCCAGCACCCCTTCAGGCTTCACAATCTGCCCGAGTTGTTTGAAAAGGTCCAGCTTGAGGCTTTCATTTTCGATGATGGCCTCGACCACCAGATCACAGTCCTGGAAGTCCTGCAGTGCAGTGGTGAACTGGATTCTGGCCAGGATGTGTTCCGGGTTTTCGCTGATCTTGCCTTTTTCGTGAAGTTTTGCGAGGGATTTCTGGATGGTGGATTTTCCACGTTCCAGTGAAGCTTCCTGCACGTCCTGCACCAGCACGGTGAAACCGCTCTGGGCGGCCACCTGTGCAATGCCGCCTCCCATCTGACCTGCACCGATCACACCAAATTTCATGACACTCCCTTACTGCACGGCGGGCACATCGGGCAGGTTCAGGCTGCCGTGCCGCTTGACGGGTTCAAATTCGATCACTTCATACACCGCCACACCCGAGGTCACGAAAGGATCTTCCTGGGCAATCTTTTCCCAGTCTGCCTTTGTGCCCCCTTTGGCCAGGATGATGCCGCCATCTCTGGGCACCTGTGGACCGGACACCAGAAAGCGGCCCTGACGGTAGTAAACGTCGAGCCATTCCCGGTGTTCCACTCTTCTGGCTTCCACTTCTGCGGAGGGGCGAATGTATTTCACAATCAGAACGAACAGGTTCTCAGACATGCTTTCTTATACCACCGGACCGGGAAGCCCCTTCCCGGTTCAGGTCACATTCGTTTGACCGCCAGGGACAGTCCGTTGCCTCCACCCATGCAGAGCGTGGCAACACCAAGCTCTTTGTCCTGTTGCTTCAGGGCATGGAGCAAGGTCACCAGAATGCGGGCACCACTGGCTCCAATGGGGTGTCCCAGAGCCACTGCCCCACCATTGACATTGATGCGTTCAGGGGCGATCCCAAGTTCCTGGGTCACAGCGAGGGCCTGCACGCTGAAAGCCTCATTGATTTCCCAGAGGTCGATGTCGCTGCCCTGGAGGTTCAGTTTTTTCAGCAGGTTCCGGGTGGCCGGGACGGGGGTCATCATCACCCATTCAGGGTCCAGGCCACCCGTGGCGTAACCCACGATTTCTGCGAGGGGTTTCAGACCGTGGGTCTGGGCGAATTCCTCGCTGACCACCAGCAGGCTTGCTGCAGCGTCGTTCAGACCAGGGGCGTTCCCTGCAGTCACACTGCCTTCTTTGGTAAATGCAGGTTTCAGCTTCCCAAGGGCCTCGATGCTGGTTTCGCGTCTGGGGCTCTCATCGGTGTCAATGATGGTGCTGCCTTTGCGACCAGCGATCTCGACAGGCACAATCTCATCTCTGAAGCGGCCTGCGTCAATGGACTCCAGGGCTTTCTGGTGGCTGCCGTAAGCGTAGGTGTCCTGACTGGCCCGATCCAGGCTGTACTTCTGGCACACGAGTTCAGCCGTCATGCCCATGTGCTGGTCGGTCATCGCACACCACAGGCCATCCTGAATGTTGGCGTCCAGGGCCTGCCCATGCCCGAGGCGGTACCCCTGACGGGCACCCATCAGGAGGTGAGGGGCGTTGCTCATGCTTTCCTGCCCTCCAGCAAGCACCGCATGCTGATCTCCAGCACGGATGCTCTGGGCTGCGAGCATCACGGCTTTCAGGCCGCTTCCGCACACCTTGTTGATGGTGAGTGCCCCGACGCTGCTGGGCAGACCTGCTTTGAGGGCGGCCTGACGCGCAGGGTTCTGGCCACTTCCTGCCTGAATCACCTGACCCAGGATGACCTCTTCAATCAGGCTGGCATCGACTCCAGCCCGCCTGAGGGTCTCTTTGAGGGTGATGCTCCCAAGCTCTGGAGCACTGAGGGAACTTAAACCGCCCAGAAATTTTCCGATGGGCGTTCTGCTGGCACTGACGATCACGGCTCGCTGCATGATTCCTCCGTGGATGACAGGGACTCTCCCTGATGGATGTGGATTGAACTGCTGTTGATCCTAACATACTGCTGCCTATACAGCTGTGTACAGAATGAATCTCAGTAAACCAGCGAAAAATGGGAGAGATTTTGAAAGACAGAAGAAGGGTAAACCATTTTGCCGAGAGCCGAGAGCCGAGAGCCGAGAGCCGAGAGCCCAGGGTGCTTTGGCAAAAGCTCTGAGTCAAGTGCTGATGGCTGACGGCTGAACGCTGATGACTGCGCCCTCTGCCTGTGCGTCACATACTTTTCACCCTATTGTAGTACGCTGTCAGTCAATGGAAATTGCGATTTTCGTCATTGTGTGGCTGATCGGACTGGTGGGCACCTTCATTCCGGTGGTCCCGGCGACTTTTGTCGTGTGGCTCGGTGCACTCATTTACGCTTACATGACTGGCTTTGCAGAGGTGACCTGGGGGTGGCTGATCGGGCTGGCACTGCTTGCCCTGCTGACCATGACCATTGACAACCTTGCGAGTGCCTGGGGCACCCGAAAGTATGGTGGCAGCAACCTTGCCATGCTGGGGGCCATTGTGGGTGGCATTGTGGGCATCTTCCTGGGACCCCTGGGCCTTTTCATCGGGCCTTTTGTGGGTGCTTTTGGGTTTGAACTGCTCGGCAAGCAACCACCGCAGGCGGCTCTGAAAAGTGCATGGGGCGCTCTGGTGGGTCTGCTTGCTGGCATTCTGGGCAAATTCATGATGCACCTCCTGATGGGGGGTCTGGTGCTCTGGAGGGCCCTGTCATGAAGGTCTTCTACAGCCGTCCCGGGTGCAGCCTGTGTGACAAGGCCGAGGTGCTGCTGCAGCAGGCTGGCATACAATACGAAAAGAAAGACATATCCAATGATGTCGAGCTGGAAGCCGCCTTTGGCTGGGAGATTCCCGTTCTGCTGGAAGGAGATCGGGTGCTCTTGAAAGGAATTTTTGTGCTGGATGACGTGATGGAGTTAAGGGAGTAGACATGGACCCAATTTTTTTACAGATCGGCAATTTCACCATTGCCTGGTACGGCGTGCTGATGATGGCAGGCATCATGGCCGGAGCAATCATCGCCCAGCGTCTCGCAGTCAAACGGGGCCTCAATGGCAACATGATCAGCGACATCATCTTCTGGGCGGTCATCTGGGGGGTCATCGGGGCGCGTCTGGTGTTCGTGGTGACCAGTCCTGAGGCCTTCACAGGCATCACCGACCCGATGCAGAAACTCATTGCCTGGGTGAACATCCGCAGTGGAGGCCTGAGCATTCACGGGGGCCTGCTCTTCGGCGTTGCGGTGTTCCTGTATTACCAGTGGCGATACAAAATCAATTTCTATGAGTACGCCTCATTGCTGGCCCCAGGGCTCGGTCTGGGCATCATTGGGGGGCGTCTGGGCAACATCATGAACGGCTCGGACACCGTGGGTCGTCCCACCGGGTGGCCCATCGGTTTCACCTGGCCTGAATCTGCCAAGGGCTTTCACACCGCGATGTGCAACGCCAACAACCCCGAGAACCTGGTGCAGTACTGCACCAATGGTCTGGTGACCGTTCCCGTGCACTTCACCCAGCTTTACGGGGTGATCATCGGGGTGGTGCTGGTGCTGCTGGCTTTTTACTGGCTTCGCACAAAAACCGCCTATCAGGTGTTCTACCTCACCGTGATGTGGTACAGCATTCTGCGTTCTGTGGTGGAAGAAACCTTCCGTCTGAACCCCCTCACCTTCAACGTGTACCTCTCCGAAGGTCCAGACAAGGCAGGCATCGGGCTCTTCACTCTCACCCAGGTGGCAAGTATTGTACTGGTCATCTGGTGCCTTGTGATGCTCTTCCGAGAACCCAAGGCACCCACCACTGTGAAGGAGCAAGTCCGTGCTTGAAGTTGTCATTTTAGCGGCGGGGCAGGGCACCCGCATGAAATCCAAACTGCCCAAAGTTCTCCATCCCGTGTGTGGCCGCAGCATGCTGGGCTACAGCGTCCTGCGTGCCCAGGAGATGGGGGCACAAAAAATCGTGGTTGTGACCGGCCACGGTGCAGACAAAGTTGAAGAGGCTTTCGCTGATTCCGGGGTTGTGTTTGCCCGTCAGGACCAGCAACTCGGCACCGCCCACGCCTTCAAGGTGGCTGTGCCTCACCTCTCTGGCAGCAGTGACGTGCTGGTGCTCTACGGGGACACCCCCCTGATCCGTCTGGAAACCCTGCAGGACATGCAGAAATCCCATGCGGAATCTGGAGCAGGCATGACCGTCCTGACCGCCGAACTGCCAGATGCCACCGGTTATGGTCGCATTGTGCGGGGTGGGGACGGCTCTGTTGAGCGCATCGTCGAGGAGAAGGCTGCAAACCCTGAAGAGAAAAAAATCCGCGAATTCAACAGCGGTGTGTACATTTTCAATCCCAGAGCCCTGGAACTCGTGAACCAGATTGGCAACAACAATGCCGCCAACGAGTACTACCTGACCGATGTGCTGGAACTGTACCGCCAGGAAGGGGCCAAAGTTCAGGCGTTCAAAATTCAGGACGCTTCTGAACTTTCCGGTTCCAATGACCGGGTGCAGCTTGCCGAGGCCGACCAGATCATGCGCAGGCGCATCAACACGCAGCACATGCGGGCAGGCGTGACCCTGATTGATCCCGACAGCACCTACATCGAGGACACCGTGAAAATCGGCAGAGACAGTCTGATCGAACCCGGTGCCGTGCTGAAAGGCAACACCGTGCTGGGTGAGGATGTGCGTGTGGGAGCCTACAGCGTCATCGAGGACAGCCTGGTGCACGATGGGGTCACCATCAAGAGCCACACTGTGCTGGAAGGTGCCGAAGTGCACTCCGGGGCAGATGCCGGTCCCTTCGCCCGCCTGAGGCCCGGTGCTGTGCTGGAAAAAGACGTGCACGTGGGCAACTTCGTGGAAGTCAAGAACACCCGCATGCTCGAAGGGTCCAAGGCCGGACACCTGACTTACCTTGGCGATGCCACCGTGGGCCGCGAGGTCAATGTGGGGGCAGGAACCATCACCGCCAACTACAACGGCATTGGCAAATTCAAAACCGTGATTGGGGACGGTGCCTTCATTGGCAGCAACTCTGTGCTGGTGGCTCCTGTGGAAGTCGGGGCCGGAGCCATGGTTGCCGCAGGAAGCGTGGTCACCCAGGACATCCCCGAGGGTTCTCTGGGTGTGGCACGGGGCAGACAGCGCAACATCGACGATTACGCAAGGCGCTTCTGGGAGCAGAACAGCGAAAAAGTCAGCCAGAAGCATAGGGTGCTACACGCGTGGTTACAGCACCAGAAGGCCCGCAATTCGTGAGCAAACGTGCATTTGACCTTGGCAAGGTACACTGAAGAGGTCACAATGGAAGGGTGCATGGCCTGAGAGAGGTCACTGCTTTCAGGGAACTTTCACCCGAGGCAGGCATTCTAAGGACAGGAGGTTGACATGAACCTAGGCCCCGGTGAAATCATTCTGATTCTGATCGCCGTGCTGCTGATCTTCGGACCCAAGAAACTGCCTGAGCTGGGCAAGAGTCTGGGACAGGGCATCCGCGAGTTCAAAAAAGGCACCAAAGAGATGCGCGACGATCTCGAAGCCAGCTTCAAAGACGAGCCCGAAGCACCCAAAGAAGCACCCAAGAGCATTTAAACAACTTCAGCACACATTTTCAGGTGGTCTGTCCTTTCGGGACAAACCACCTGTTTCTGTGCCTGTACTGTGAGACATGAGACCCGATTTTTCGCAGTACCCCTTCCTTGTGGCCTGGGAGATGACCCACGCCTGCCTGATGGCCTGCAAGCACTGCCGCGCCTCCGCAGAAAAAAATCCTCTGCTGGGAGAACTCAGCACCGAGCAGGGAAAACAGCTTCTGGACGAACTTGCCACCTACACCCCCAGACCCCTGGTCCTGATGACCGGAGGGGACCCCCTGCAAAGGGAAGATGTTTTTGAACTTCTGGAACACGCCAGAACGCTGGACCTCAAGATCGGTTTCACCCCTGCAGCCTCGGTGGCCCTCACCAGAGACGCCATTGTGAAACTCAAAGAAGCAGGAGTCACCCGACTGGCCCTGTCTCTGGATGCCGCCAGTGCAGAGTTGCACGATGCCTTCCGGGGAGAGCCTGGAACATTTGACCGCACCATCCAGGCCCTGGAGTGGGCCAGGGAAATTGGACTTCCCACCCAGATCAACACCACCGTCACCCGCAACAACAGCGAGGACATCAAGCAACTTCCAGCCCTGCTGGAGGAAAAAGGCGTGGTGTTGTGGAGTGTGTTCTACCTGGTCCCGGTGGGCAGGGGCCAGATCCTCAAGCAACTCACCTCCCATCAATTTGAAGACCACCTGCACTGGCTCTACAACCTGTCTTTGACCTCCAGTTTCCATGTGAAAACCACCGAGGCCCACCACTTCAGACGGGTGGTGATGCAGGAAAGGGCAAAACAGGCCCAGAAAGACCATGCCCTTGCAGCAGGAGAAAGCCTGCACCAGGGCTACTTCAAAGACGGCATGGAACACTCCCGCATCGGTGTCAGTGACGGGAACGGTTTTGTGTTCATCAGTTGCACGGGGAATGTCTCCCCTTCCGGTTTCCTGCCCCTGACCGCCGGGAACGTCAAACAGACCAGCCTGAAGGAAATTTATCAGGACAGCCTGCTCTTCCGTGAACTCCGGCAAAAGGACCTCCTGAAAGGCAAATGCGGCTTCTGCGAGTTCAAACAGATCTGTGGGGGCTCAAGGGCCAGGGCGTGGGCGGAAACTGGAGACCACATGGCGGCGGAGCCCCGGTGCAGTTATGTGCCACCTGCGTTTCTGAACAGGGCCGGGGCCCGGGGGCCGAGAGTCGAGGGCTGAAAGAGCCCTACTGCCTTGTGGGATGCTGCGCATCCACAAGGGGGTTGCTGAGGGTTTAGATCCCCCCGCGCATCGCTACTCTGCGGTCCCCCCTTGAGTAAGGGGTTGGTGAAAAACAAGAAGGACGCTATGCCAGACGCACATCAAGTCTCCCTTAACAAGGGGGACAGCCCTGTAGGGGCGAGGCGTGCTGAGAGACCAGGATGCGGTCTCTCGTTTAGCACAAGACAGCGTGCCTCGCCCTGTGAAGGGCAGGGGGATCTGGCCCCAGCAACCTCAAACGCCCACGGCAATTCGTTCCTCAGGCAGACCTTCCTCTTATCTTTCTCCGGTACACTGTTACTAGCATGACCAAGACCAACGCTAACGCTGAAGCCCCCCTGCTTGAACACCTCGAAGAGTTGCGCATTCGCATCTTCTGGGCGCTCGGGCTGTGGATTGTGGGTTCGGGGGTGGCCTGGAATTACCGGGCGAAGATCATCGACTTCCTGCAGTACCCCCTGGAGTTCACCAAAACCAGCAGCAACCTGATGGTCACGCAGGTGACCGATCAGCTGTTCATGAGTTTCTCGATTGCGATGTGGGGCGGTCTGGTGCTGTCCTTTCCGTTCATTTTGCATCAGGTCTGGCTGTTTGTGGCGCCGGGCCTGTATGACAACGAGCGGAAGTGGGCCATTCCCATGATCCTGTGGGCCTTGCTGGCGTTTCTGTCTGGCACAGCCTTCTGCTATTTTGTGTTCCTTCCCAAAGCGCTGCCTTTCATGATTGACTTCCTGGGTGCAGGGCTGGATGTGTCTTTTGTGGTGAACCTGAACCTGGGGCAGTACATCGGGCAGATGCTGTCTTACCTGCTGACTTTCGGTCTGGCCTTTGAACTCCCGATTCTGGCTTTTGTGCTGGCCCGACTGGGAATTGTGACCCACCAGCTTCTGGGAAGCTGGCGCAGGTATGCGGTGGTGGTTTTGATGATTCTTTCGGCCATCATCACCCCAACCCCTGACCCCGTGAACATGATGATGCTGGCTGGACCCCTGTATGTGCTCTATGAACTCGGCATCCTGCTTGCTAGAATGGGGACACCCAAAACCCAAGAGAACGCACTGGAACAGTAATTTTATATTTCTAAAGATCGTACAGAAACATTAAGTTTGTGTACACAGTACGTCTAATTTTTCGTGCTCCTGAGCGGAAAATTAGACATCTTTGTATAGAACTTGTTTAGTGCACTTGCTACCTTGTGATGAACCACAGACATAGACTGATCCGCATGGACGAGATCAAAGCTCTACGCGCAGAGATCGATGAAATCAATCTGCAGATTCTGGACCTCCTCTCCAGACGTGCAGAAGTCGTGATCAAAATCGGTGAAGCACAATCCCAACAGGGCCTGTCGCACTACGACCCGGCCCGTGAAGAACAGATGCTGAAAGACCTCAGCAAAGCCAACAAAGGCCCCTACCCCGAAGCCACCATCAAGAAACTCTTCAAGGAGATCTTCAAGGCCAGCCTTGACCTCGAAGAGCAGCAGGACAAGAAGGTGCTCTTGGTGTCCCGCAAGACCAAGAAAGACGACACCATCGTCCAGATTGGCGACCTGCAGGTCGGCGGTGGCAATGCCCCCTTCCTGATCGCTGGACCCTGCTCCATCGAGTCCGAAGAGCAGATGGACAGCACGGCAGAATACCTCGCTGGATACGGCATCAAAATCCTGCGTGGCGGTGCCTACAAGCCCCGCACCAGCCCTTACGGCTTCCAGGGCATGGGTGTGGATGGCCTGATTCTGGGCAGCCGGGCTTCCCGCGCCAATGGCCAGTACTTCGTCACCGAAGTGATGGACACCCGAGATGTGGAGATCGTTGCCGAGTACGCTGACGTCCTGCAGATCGGTGCCCGCAACATGCACAACTTCGCCCTGCTTCGTGAAGTCGGCAAGGCGAAAAAGCCCGTGCTGCTCAAGCGTGGCCTGAGCGCCACCATGGAAGAATGGCTGTACGCCGCCGAGTACATCCTCTCCGAGGGGAACCCCAACGTGATCCTCTGTGAGCGCGGCATCCGCACCTATGAAAAATGGACCCGCAACACCCTGGACCTCAGCGCTGTGGCCCTTGCCAAGCAGGAAACCCACCTGCCTGTGGTGGTGGATGTGACCCACGCAGCAGGCCGCCGTGACCTCCTGATTCCTCTGGCCAAAGCAGCCCTTGCCTGCGGCGCAGACGGCATCCATGTGGAAGTGCATCCCAGCCCCGCAACAGCGCTGAGCGACAACGAACAGCAACTGGACTTCGCTGCCTTCAAGAAATTCTATGAAGCTTTAGAGCCCCAGCTCAAAGTGCCTGCCCACGTCTGAAATTCAGCCTGAACACCAGATCCCCGGTTCAAACCCGGGGATTTTTCAATGCATGAAACCCCTGACCTCTGACCTGCTGCGGGTTCTTGTCTCTCCTGAGAATTTGGTTATAATTGCACTTGTACATCAAAGCACAATTCAAACGAGGGGGAAGAGATGAAACGTCGGGATTTCCTCAAAAAAGCAGGCATTGCAGGTGCTGCGGCAGCGGCCAGTTCTACCTTTGGGACGGTCCATGCCCAGACCAGCCCCACCATTCGCTGGCGTCTGGTCTCCAGTTTTCCCAAGAGCCTGGACACCATTTTCGGCGCTGCAGACATGCTGGCGGATCGGGTCAAAGAGCTCACCGATGGCAAATTTCAGATCAAAACCTTTGCCGCAGGTGAAGTGGTTCCAGGACTGCAGGTGCTTGATGCCGTGCAGGCAGGCACTGTAGAAGTGGGGCACACCGCTGGGTATTACTTTGTGGGGAAAAGCCCCACCCTGGCCTTTGACACTGCGGTTCCTTTCGGCCTGACAGCACGCCAGCAGAACGCCTGGCTGTACCACGGGGGCGGTCTGGAACTGATGCGCGACGTGTATGCAGACTTCAAGTGCATCAACTTCCCTGGTGGAAACACCGGAGCCCAGATGGGGGGATGGTTCAAGAAGGAAGTCAAAGGCGTGGCAGACCTCAAAGGCCTGAAGATGCGAATTCCCGGTCTGGGTGGACAGGTGATGGCCCGTCTGGGTGCCGTTCCCCAGACCATTGCTGGAGGCGACATCTACCCTGCCCTGGAACGTGGAACCATCGATGCCACCGAATGGGTCGGACCCTACGATGACGAGAAACTGGGCTTCTACAAGATCGCCAAGTACTATTACTACCCCGGCTTCTGGGAGGCAGGCCCCGGACTGTCCTTCATTGTCAACACCGACGAATGGAAGAAGTTGCCCAAAGCCTACCAGCTTGCCTTTGAGGTCGCAGCAGCAGAAGCCAACGTGCACATGCTGGCCAAGTACGACGCCCTGAACCCCGCAGCCCTGCAACGCCTGACCCAGAAGGGCGTGAAGCTGCGCAAATACTCCAACGCCATTCTGGACGCCGCCCTGAAAGCCTCTCTCGACCTGTACGACGATGAGGCCGCCAAGGACGCCAAGTACAAGAAGGTCTACACCCAGTGGAAGAAGTTCCGCGCCGACTCGTACCGCTGGTCTGCCACCACGGACCTCGGGTTTGAGCAGTATGCGTTCCTGAAGAAGTAGAACACGACAAATGTAGGGGCGCAGCGTGCTGCGCCCCTTTTCTTTGCTGTGACTGATCTACTGCAGCCAGCGGGTCACCAGCGCTGGGAAGGCAATCAGGAGGCCCACCATGATGATCTGGATGATCACAAAGGGCAGGGCGCCCCAGTAGATGTCTGTGGTCTTGATGGATTTGGGGGCCACACTGCGCAGGTAAAAGAGGGCAAATCCAAAAGGTGGGTGCATGAAACTGGTCTGCAGGTTCACCCCGATCAGGACCCCGAAGTAGTAGGGGTTGATGCCCAGAGATTCCATGACGGGTTTGAGCAACGGAATCACGATGAAGGCAATTTCGAAGAAATCGAGGAAGAAGGCCAGCAGGAAAATAAAGATGTTCACGAAGATCAGGAAGCCGATCTGGCCTCCGGGAATGCTGGTCATCAGGGAATCCACCCAGTCAGAGCCGTACACGCCCTGGAAGACCAGACTGAACACTGTAGATCCCAGCAGGATGAACACCACAAAAGTGGTCAGGGTGGCGGTCTGCTGCATGGCCTGCCAGAGCAGTTTGTAGGTCAATCTGCGGTTGGCCATGGCAAGAATGATGGCTCCCACTGCACCCATGGCTCCCCCTTCGGTGGGGGTGGCCAGACCGAAGAAGATGGTGCCGAGCACCAGAAAGATCAGAACCAGAGGGGGCACCATCACCCTGAGGGCCTGCAGAAACAGGGCCATGCCGCGCACCTTCCGGGCCTCTTCAGGGAGGGCAGGAGCACTTTTGGGATTCACGATGGTCATGATGAGCACATAAAGCACATACATCCCGGTGAGGATCAGACCAGGGACCAGAGCGCCACGGTACATGTCTCCTACCGAGGCCCCGAGCTGGTCGGCCATCACAATCAGGACCAGACTCGGAGGGATGATCTGGGCCAGGGTTCCTGAAGCTGCAATGACCCCTGTGGCCAGCCTTGGAGAGTAACCATACCGCATCATGATCGGCAGAGAGATCAGACCCATGGCAATCACGGAAGCGGCCACCACCCCTGTGGTTGCAGCCAGCAGGGCACCCACAAAGATCACAGCGTATGCCAGCCCTCCACGGGCCTTGCCAAACAGCTGACCCATGGTGTCCAGAAGCTCCTCGGCCATGCCAGAGCGCTCCAGAATCAGGCCCATGAAGGTGAAAAAGGGAATCGCCAGCAAAGTCTGGTTGAACATGGTCCCGGTGATGCGCAGGGGCAGACCACTCAAGAAATTCCAGTTGAAGACCCCCATCTCCACACCGATGAATCCGAACAGCAGACCCACTGCACCAATGGAGAAAGCCACCGGGTAACCCAGCAGCAGAAACACAATCAGGCTGACAAACATCGCTGGAGGAAGCAAAGCTGCCCAGTCCATCAGACCACCTCTCCTTCAGCTTCTTCATGGTCGTTTTTGAATTTGTATTTGCCTGCCAGGAAAGCTGCATTCTTGATGGCTTCAGAAAGGGCCTGCAACACCAGCAGAGCAAAACCCACTGGAATCATCAATTTGATGGGCCACCTGGGAAGACCTCCGGCGTCTGAAGACATCTCACGGATGTGATAAGACTCGACGAGTTGCGGCCAGGAGAAATACACGATGCAAAACGCTGTGGGAAGCAAAAACAGCAGGCTTCCCACCAGGTTGAGAATCGCTTTGGTGCGCGGAGAATACCTTGTATAAAGCAGGTCCACCCGCACGTGGCGGTTGTAAAGCAGGGTGTAACCTCCCATCAGCAGAAACACGATGGAGAACATGTAGCTCTGGGCTTCCAGCCAACGATTTGCGTACGTAATATAGAACTTCTGCACCCAGTAGAAGAAACTGCCTTCTACTGAAGCCCAGGCTGCAGGGATCAAGAAGATGATCTTTCTGATGACTGCATTTCCTGCGCCCACAATTACAGCAAGCAAAATCAACCAGAGGAAAATCCGTCCCATCCATTCGTTGATGAAGTCGATCACCACGGAAATACGCAACAGTACTGCCATTCCCCCTCCTCTACCTCAGTTGTGCAAGTTTTCTCATTCTATGCACATGCGGATAAGGCGTCAATGACAGTGTTTTTGAATTTGAGGATGAAAACGCTCAGGCCGGAAAGAACATCACGCTCAGGGTGATCAGGCCCAGAGAGAGCACCGTGGAGAGGACCACGGTCCGCACAATGACATTGACGTCTCCGCCGACTTCCACGGCCACCACGAAGGTGGTCACGGCGGCAGGCATCATGGCCCCGAGCATCATCACGGCCAGATCCAGGCCCCTGAGCCCCAGCAAAACGCAAACCAGATAGGTGATCACCCCACCCCCCAGAAAACGCAGGATCGAGGTGCGAACGGCCACCATGTCGATGGTCCAGATCCAGGACCTGTAAGTCTGCATACCCAGGGTCAGCAGCATGAGGGGAAGCGCGGTGTCTGCCAGAAGCTGCACTCCCCTGTCCATGAACACAGGCACATCCCAGTTCAAAACATTGAACAGAATGCCCAGCAGTGCAGCAGGAATGGGAGGCATCATCAGGGTGCGTTTGATGTTCTCTTTGACGTTGCGGGTCCCCGCAAGCAGCATCGGAGACCCGATGTACATCACGATGATGGACACCACAAAAAGCACCATCCCCCGCTCCAGACCGGCCTGACCGTAAGCAAAAAGGGCAATGGGCAACCCCATGTTCCCCGAATTCCCGAACAGGGCCGCAGCCACCACAGATCGGGATTGCACTTTTGGGAGATCTCTGGTGGACAGGTAGGTTACCCCACCCAGAACGAGCAGGTAAAGCAGGTAACCAATGGTCAGGCTCACCGTCAGGTTCAGGGGAATCTCTGCCTTGCGGATGGACTGGAAGACCACCGCTGGAATCCCGGCATACAGGGTCACACGGGCCAGGGTGGAGATGTCCAGCCCTTTAAAACACCGTGCCAGAAGCGCCCCGATTCCAATCAGGATGAAAACGGGAAGCACAGCGTTCAAGGCGGTCAGGAAGGCACCCAAAGTTTTTTCAATATACCTTATGGAGGTCGGGGGTCAGCCAAGGACAGAAGGCAGATGTAGGGGCGTAGCACGCTACGCCCTCAAAAGACAGCCACTCCCCCACCCATCAAAAATCCCCCACCCGGAGGTGAGGGATCTCGTGTCAAAGTGTCAGCCCTGTGGCTTATTGGGGCTTGTTGCTGTCGTCAGACTTGCTGACATCCACAGTGCCACCAGGGTTCTGGGTGCCAGAATCTGCGGCGCTCTGGGGGGTGTAGGTGGCTCCGGTGCTTCCGGCTTCGGCCTGGATGGCGGCTTCGGCTTCCTGGGCAGCTTCGGGGTTGGTCTGTCCAATTTCGCGCAGTTCTTCTTCCTTCTGGGCGATTTCGGCTTCAATGCGGCGCACTTCGGCGAAGAATTCACCGGTGCCTTCCAGGGTGTTGGAGTTGAACACCTGTTTGCCAAGTTTGGTGTAAGTGGCTTCCAGATCGCGGTTCAGCTGGAAAATGTCATAACGAAGCTTGGTGTACTGGGCAGCCTCCTTGCCTTTGGTGTTGGCAATGTCCAGCGCGTTTTTCAGTCCTTTGGCGAGATTGTCAAGAAAAGACATGTGTTACCTCCTGTTTCAATCTAGTACTACGAGTGATACGCGTTCAGCGTTCCCATAAACTCCGGTTGACTGGTCTCCAGGCCATGGCGGGTGAGCACACCGATCAGTTCTCGCTTCAGATCTGTGATCCCCTCTCCAGTCAGGGCAGAGACCGCCAGACCCGAGTAACGGTGTTTCAGATCCTCCAGCCGTTCCTGTGAGGCCTGATCTGCTTTATTGAGCACCACCAGCACGGGAATGTCTGTAAGTTCGAGCTCTTTCAGGATGTTCTGCACAGACTGGAACTTGATCTCAAAGTCAGGGGCACTGGCATCCAGCACGTGCATGAGCAGGTTGGCATCGCCAATTTCTTCCAGCGTGGCCTTGAAGGCACGGGCCAGGTCCTTTGGCAGGTCGCGAATGAATCCCACGGTGTCGGTCAGAATCACCTGACCGTAGTTCTGCAGGAACACCTGACGGCTTGTGGGTCGCAATGTGGCGAACAGCTTGTTCTCGGCGAGCACTTTCTTGTCTTCCTTCTGGTTGAGGAGAGCATTGAGGAGGGTGCTCTTGCCAGCGTTGGTGTATCCCACAATGCCCACCACCGGAATGCGGTTTCTGGCACGGGCCTTGCGGCGTTCTTCACGCCTGCGGGAGAGTTCTTCAATCTGGTGGTCGAGTTCGGAAATCCGGTCGTTGATGTAACGGCGGTCCAGCTCGAGTTTGGTTTCCCCCGGACCACGTGTCCCGATGGCTCCACCTGCAGAGCCCCCTGAACCCCCGATCCTGGAAAGCTGGGTGCCTTTCCCAAGCAGGCGAGGCTTCATGTAACGCAGTTGCGCCAGTTCCACCTGCAGCTTGGATTCTGTACCACTGGCATGCAGGGCAAAGATGTCCAGGATGAGCTGGGTGCGGTCCAGAATCTTCAGATTGGTGACGTTCTCGATCTCTCTGGCCTGTGCAGGAGAGAGTTCCTGCCCAAAGATGATCATGCTCGCATCCAGGTGGTAGGCGCGGGAGGTGAGTTCCTCCAGCTTCCCTTTGCCGATCACGCTTGAGGGGTTGAGGTGCTTGCGGAACACCAGTTCCTTGTGCACCACCACAGCACCCGCAGTGCGGGCAAGTTCACTGAGCTCTGCAAGGCGGTCCTCGGCGTCGAATTCACCAGAGTCCACCTGCACCAGCAGAGCACGCTCTGCGTCTTTCTTCTGGGTTTTGAGTTCCCGGAAGCGGGCAAACTCCTCTTCCAGAGCCCGAACCTGACCTTGCAGGTCCCAGTCTTCGAGTTCATGGACGGTCTGGGGGGCCAGGATGCGCCAGTCTTCCTCTTCCATCACCGAGTTGGGTGGGGTGAGGTGGGCCACATGGGCTTTACCGGGCAAACCGTCTTTGACTTCAATGGCACAGATCGCATCCAGGCGGTTTAAAAACAGCGTGGACAGATCGGATTTGCTTAAGGCTCCACCTCTGGGGTGGGTGTGCACCAGATGGAAACCGGAAAGGCGGTTTTCACTGTGCTTGACAGGGGGCAGGTCGGTGTTGGCCGCATCTCCCACCGAGACGGTCAGGACGTGACCGCGACGGTCGATGACCACTGCAACTTCGCGCCGCATGTCCGTGCTGAGTTCACTCATGGCACGGGCGAGTTCGGGGGTGACCACCATTCCGGGGGGCACCTTGCGGCGGTAAAGGTTGGAAAGAAGCTTGACCTGGTTGGTTTTCAGACCCTGTAGATTGCCGTGTACTTTCTCTATGGTCGTATCCTCCGACAGAAACGAGCAGTCTCCCTCCCGAGAGATTCAGGGGAGGTGGTTCATGGCCGTGATCTGCATTGCTTAAATCATATTTTAACACCACTGATGGAGGCACTTCGGAAGGTATGTCCCAGTCCTGCTTTAGGCCAGATTTGGTCTCTTCTCACCTGCCTTATGAAGCGAGACAGGCCGTGTGTGGCAGCAAGGAGGGGGTGTGATCTCAAATCCGAATGTTGTCCATGGTGATTTCATGGTGCACCCCTTTAAATTTCCAGGCATCCGCTTTATTGCCTAAGACAAATGCAATGTGATCCTCTACACTGTGGTCATCACAGGCCAGGCCCCTCCCTTTTCAAGAGGTCTGGCATTGCAGCTGAGAGACACTCAGGCCTGCAAGAGGAGGTGGTGCAATGGGCATCTACAACACGACTGTTTTCACTGTTAACGGCCAACTGTTTGGAGCCTTTTCACCCCTGCAGCCCTCCGCCTGAGCCTGTTTTCATTCACCAGTGCGTAAAAATCGCCTGACTGTGAAGACAGCAGGATCAAGTTGATGTGGAGGTCTGCACCCAAGGAGCATTCCTCTTGCGTTATGACGATTACCCCGACACCCGGGAAAAATTCAGAAAAAACAACGTCCGCAAAATTTCCAGCAAACGCCGCATTTCCGACCTGACCGAACACAAGGAGAAGAACACCTCTCTGGACAAGTTCGCAGACCCTGCCTTGCAGGAGCTCTTCGAGCGCGGGTTCATTCAGGACGTGATCTGGCAGCTTCAACAGGGCAAGGAAGCCACCGTGTATGTCGCCACCTCCGAGCAGGGTCTGGTGGCTGTGAAGGTCTATGCTGACATCCGTGCCCGTTCCTTCAAAAACGACAGCCTGTACCGTGAAGGGCGTTACATCGGAGATGCCCGCATCGAGAAGGCCATTCAGGACCGCACCAACGCCGGCATCAACGCCCAGCTGGTGCTGTGGGTGGAGCAGGAATTCATGGAACTGCATTCCCTGCACCACAATGGCATCGCTGTGCCAAAGCCCATTGCCCGCAACGCCAACGTGATCATCATGGAGTTCATCGGGACGGAAGATGGGGCCGCACCTCGCCTTTCAGACCTGCATCTCTCAAAAGAGGACGCCAGGAGCGCCTTTGAACAGGCAAAACACATCCTGATGGGCTTTGCAAAACTGGGCCGGGTGCATGGAGACTTCTCCACCTTCAACCTGCTGTGGCATGAAGGGAAAGTGTACGCCATCGACTTCCCCCAGATGATCCGTTTCCGGGAGAACCCGCAGGCTGAAATCCTGCTCAGACGGGACATCCGGGGGCTCTTGAAAACCTTCCACAAACTGGGCATTGTGGCCGAAGAAGAGGCCCTGTACCGCGAAGTGCTGCGTCAGGTTCCCAGATAATGCCTGATCCATGATCCCTCTCCTGCTGCAATGGAGAGGGGTCATGTTCTTTGGTGGAATCTCATGAAAGAAATCCGCTGCAGGCAAACATCTACACCACCTGTCACCTCAGCATTTTCTCTTCACGAAAACGCTTTCATGTGATGTAAAATGGGTTTCAAAGGAAAACCCATGCCCAGAAAACCTCTGAATCCGATCAAGACGGCTGCTGTCTCTCTTGGCCTGCTGCTCAGCAGCATGAGTTTGGCCCAGGCCGTGACCTTCCAGCTCGAAAACGCTGGCACGACCCTTCACCCCGATCAGGTGCGGGGGTACAACTTCGGCAACTTCATGAATGTGGTGGAATTCCTCAAGGACTTCCAGAACCTGCAACCTGCAGTGATCCGCTTTCCCGCAGGAAACATCGGGGATGAGCGCAATTTTCTGGAAGCAGATTTTGCGGGCCTGAAGAACAACTGGCTGCTGCTGCAGAAACCCAAAGTGGTGATCCAGACCCGTGTTTTTGCAAGGCCCGATGAAAAAGGTGCCCTGAACACTCCAGAAGATGCCGCCAACATGGTCAGGGCACTCCAGGCTGCAGAAATTCCTGTGTGGTACTGGGAAATCGGCAACGAGCCTGACCTGTATTCTGTGAACCGGGGCGACCCCAGCTGGACCCCTGAAAAGTACTGTGACACCTTCCGTGCCCAGCGGGAAGCCATGCTGAAAGTCGATCCCACCATCAAGTTCGTGGGGCCCAGCATCTCCGGAGCAGGGAACCGCTTCTTTGTGGAAGGCTTTGTGAAGAAATGTGGGGACATCGTGGATGTGCTGAGCTGGCACCAGTACCCCACCGACGGCACGGCCACAGATGAAGCCGCTCTTGCCAGCGTTCAGGGGGTCAGTGATGATCTGGAGTTCTACAAGAACCTCTGGAAAGACCCCGTGCGCAACCCTCTGGGACACCAGCGCAAGATCGAACTGGGCATGACCGAACTGGGCCTCAGCTGGCGCTCTCCCAGCTACCGTCACCTGGCCGATCAGGTGGCTGCACTGTGGGCCACCGAAACCATCCTGCGCCTGGCCGAGGGAGGCATGACCCTGATCAATTACTTCTCCCTGCAGGGCACCCAGGGTCACGGTCTGATCGGGGACGATTACACCTACCGCCCCACCTTCTATTCTTTCAACCTGATCAAGGACTTTTATGGCAACAGCCTGAAAGTGACGACCAGCAACCCTGCCCTGTGGCCCCATGCAGTGGAAAGGGACGGCAAACTGCAACTGCTGGTCATGAACACCAGCACTGCACCGATTGCTGCCAGCACCGATCTGGCAGGCTGGAAACTGTCTGAAGCTGTGGGATTCACCGAAAAAACAGTGAAAGACGAAGAGGACCTGGTCCAGTTCCCCCTGAACAGCACACTGGATCTGCCTGCAAGGTCTTTTGTGAAACTGACCTACCAGAAACCCTGACCTTCCTTGAAAACACAGGACCTGCTTTTCAAGGGCAGATCCTGTGTGGCTTCATTCTGGAAGCCAGTTGCCTCCACACACAAACAGCGCCAGACGTTCAGGCAGGTGGAAATGTTCCAGCACAGCGGCCAGTGGGAGTGCTGCTGTGGGCTCCACCACCTGTTTCAGGTGTCGCATCATCAGGTGCTGGGCCTGCAAGATGGTTTCCTCCTGCACGGTCAGGATGTCATCCACCAGACGCTGCATCACCGGAAAAGTCAACACACCAGGAGACATTGGGCGCACTGCGTCTGCCAGGGTCTCTGGTGGAGCAGCAAGCGAGACCCTTCTTCCAGCACGGAGGCTCTGCTGGGCGTCATTGCCAAGCTCTGGTTCGACGCCAATCACCTGGGTGTCAGGCCACAGGCTCTTGAGGACCGTGGCGATGCCACTGATCATGCCCCCTCCACCCACAGCCACCAGAACGGCATCTGGAGCCTCCATCTGGCCTATGAGTTCCAGGGCCTGCGTGCCCTGGCCGGCCATCACCTGCAGGTTTTCATAGGCATGGATGAAAGTGAACCCGGTCTGGTCCATGAGCTCCTGCACCTTCTGATCGGCATTCAGGTGGGTCACGCCTGCATCCACCACCGTGGCCCCATATGAACGCACCGCCTGCTTTTTGACCTCGCTGGCATCCTCATACATCACCACCGTGCAGGGAAGGCCCAGGGTGCGTGCAGCAAAAGCCACCCCCTGTGCATGGTTGCCACTGGAACGGGTCAAGAGGCCACGGGGAGCCTGGAGTTGCAGGGCGGCATTCATGGCTCCCCTGACCTTGAAGCTCCCGGTCTTCTGCAGGTGCTCTGCTTTGAAGAACAGCTTCCTGCCACACAGCAGGTTGAGGGTCTCAGAGGACAGCACAGGTGTGCGGTGCACATGGGGCTTCAGGCGTAGAGCAGCTTCCTGGATGTCTTGCAAGCGGATGGTTTCCAAAGTGGACCTCTTTCTTAGACAGAGAAGTGGGTTCTGCAGGATGTCCAGATCAGACTGCAGCTGAAATCAAAGGTGAGAAGCCTGTCAACACAGGCCAGGAAGTGCTGCAGATGTCCTGGCCTAAACTGAAAAGATGAAACTGTACCAGCTGCGGGCCCTTGTTGCAGTGGCAGACACCGGAAGCCTGTCCAGAGCTGCACAGCGGTTGCAGGTCTCCCAGTCTTCGATCAGTGAGGCCATTCAGGCCCTGGAGCGGCACCACCAGAACCAGCTTGTGGCCCGTGGTTCTCAGGGGTCCCGCATGACTCCACTCGGAGCCCAGGTGGTGAAGCATGCCCGTGTGGCCTTGCAAGCCCTGGACAGCATCGATCAGGAGGTGGCCCTGCATTCCGGCCAGTTGCAGGGGGTCTTGCGCATTTCCACCTTTCGCAGCATCACCAGTCAGCTCATGCCTGCAGTGATGGCCCGGCTGAAACAACTGCACTCTGGCATCCAGCTGGACCTGATGGAGTGCACCATCTGTTATGAAGAAACCCTGCTTGCCCCTCTGCATGAAGGAAAAGCCGATCTGGCCTTCATCCCAAATGGTGAAGCCGCAGGGCTGGATGCCTGGACCATCCTGCAAGATCCCTTTGTGGCCCTGGTGCCTGAAAGCTGGAGCCTGCGAGAACGTCTGCATCCTGCAGATCTGCAAGGCAGGGTGCTGATCACCACCAGAGACTGTGACTGCACCCTGCGCATCGAAAGGTACCTGCTTGAGCACCAGATCAAGCCTGCTGAAACCATCCGTGTGCAAGAGGACCTCACCATGTACAACATGGTCCGGGAGGGCATCGGAGCGTGCCTCACGGGTCGCTTTGCCCTGGATTATCAGCCTGCACACACCAGGGTTCTGCCACTGGCCTGTGCGCTGCACCGCAACATCCGTCTGGTCCTGCGTCCAGAGGGACGGGATGTTCCCATCATCCAGCAGTTTCTGCAGGTCTTCCAGACCGTCCTGAACGACGCTCCTTTTGCTGTGCTGGAACGGTCCTCTGCTGCACTGGAAATGCACTTCAGACCCTGAGACCCCTGCCATCTTTCCCCTCCTGCTTCTGAACTTCAGCCTAGTCTGCAACAGACCTGGAAACCATCGGGGGTGGTGTTCAGATGGAAGCAGGGGATCGGCAACACCTGTACCCTGCAAACTGCGCCCTGATGGCTGCCCTACAATGCAGAGCATGCGCATTATGGGAATTGATGTGTCACCTGACCTCCTGAACCGCTGGAGGAACATTTTTGTTTTTCCAGATGAACCTGTTTTCTTCACTGAAACTTCGCTGGAACTGGGAAAGGACCTTCAGCCCCAGCCCAGAACCCGCCGGGGAGACCTCAATTATGCGGATGCCTACCAGACCTACCATGTGGGAGCACACGCAAGTCATCTGGCCTGCTGTCTGCCTGAGGCCATACGCCACCATGCACACCACAACAAGATCATGCAGGTTCAGCATGAACTGGGCAGAGGCCAGATTTACACGCTGGCATGGGTGGAGCAGCTTTTTGGAAGCCTTCCTGCACCTCTAATACAGGATGTCTTTGAGACCTCACAGGGAAAGCATGTGGCCCTGAGGCACGACGCATGGCACAACCTGACCCCTGAAGAGCAAAACATCTGGATGTCCGCCTGCATCGAGCAAGACCGTGAAAGCTGCCTCTCCTCCACCCTGCCAGAGGCCCTCTGGGAAAAGATTGCCCTCCACTGTGGACCACATGTGCGTGCCCTGGCAGGTACCTTCAGTGCTGAGAGCGGCCCCAACTGCCTGGCCACCACTCTGGCTCCCCTGTTGCATGGGCAGGCTGAGGTCTCAGAGGTGCAAAACACCTGGCTGCATCCAGAGCCTTTCCTGTCCGGTCTCCACGCTGCAGGTTTTCATCCCACAGAAACACCTCCAGAGTTCCCTGATCCTTGCAGTGTTCTGGTTTTTCTGGACCCAAAAGGCAACCTGCAGCATGCCTGCCTGTACCTTGCAGAAGGTCTGGTGCTGAACAAAGACGCCCAGGGCTGGTTCACCCCCAGACAGGTCCGGACCCTGGACTCCATTCTGAAATCCTGGTTGCATCCGGGATGGACCCTGCAGGCCTATCGCAAAGCGGAACGTGCATGAAAGAAACCGCCCAGAGTTCTGGGCGGTTGAGTGTGGGTGGGTTTAACGTCTGTTGCGTTTGATGGGCACAGTGGCTCGCATCGGAGCCGGACGGGAGTTGTTCTGGTCCAGAGCTTTGAACCCGAGGTAAAATGCGTAGATCGCAAGAGCAGAGAGCAGCAGAAGCAGCAGGGTCACCATACCTCACCTCCCGGTGAAAGAACTCGTGTGGTTAACCCATCTTACCAGCCTGCGCCGCTGAATCAAGCCTGAAATCTGGGCCTCAACGCGCCATTGGGGCCAAAAAGAGCACACCTGTGCAATACACTTTTAGATCCCAGCAGATCACAGCTTCACACCCAGCAACTTGCCAAGTTTGCTTCTGTGCGGCTCCGGGTACACCACAATGAATTCGCGTGAGTACAGGTCTCCCCACAGGGTCTCAAAAGTCTTGTAGCTGATGGTGGCATTGGGCGCATAGTACGGATCATTGATGTAAAAGACCTTCTGGCCATCATCAAATCCCGTCACAATCCTGAAGTGAGGCACCTCCCCGGGTTTGTTCAGGTACTGCAGGACCAGAACCGGATATCCAGCCTTGACCAGCACTTTGATGTGCCCTGCAGCCCCATTCTGGAAACGTTGCGCCCGCAGACCGAAAGGTTTCACATAGGGATCGATCACATCGGCCCGCATGTAACACCGGGGGCAGGCCTTGAGGGTCTGGGAGATCTTCGTCTGGTTGATGTACACCCCGTAATAGGACAGCAGCGACGACAGGGCCTGAGGGCCACAATTGTTGTAGGTCTGTTTGCTCCAGGTCAGTCCTCTTGCGAGATGAACCGCTTTGGTGGAAGGCTGGGTGGCTGCACTTTTCGCTGAAGCAACTGGCAACAGAAACAGCAGCAAGAGAAGAAGAAACCGTTGCATTTGTCACCATCATAGGGTGAGATATCACACAAGAAAATCACCTGTTGCGTGAAATGGGGCACATGTATAAATGCAGGTAGGCGGAGAGGGAGGGATTCGAACCCTCGGTGCAGTTACCCACACAACACCGGATTTTACGGCGAGACTGTCCCCTTTTGGGACAAAAAAAGAACGTCCCGCAGGACGCTCTTGATCTCTGGCGGAGAGGGAGGGATTCGAACCCTCGGTGCAGTTACCCACACAACAGTTTTCGAGACTGTCCCAATCAACCGCTCTGGCACCTCTCCAGTGCGGTATTGAATGTACCACCTTTTTAGACGTGGGGCAAGTGTTTTTCATTCGGTGGTGGGGTGCGGGTGGTACGATGGTCCGCGTGACTGCCGTGAAGCCTTCTGCAATGAAGAACACCGTGATTTTGATGCTGGGGACCCTGTTCAGCCGGGTGCTGGGCCTGTTCCGCCAGATGGTGATCAACCTTTTTCCTGTGCATGTTCAGGATGCATTCAACGTGGCCTCCAAGGTGCCCAACCTGTTCCGTGAACTTCTGGCCGAGGGGGCACTGGTCAATTCTTTCATTCCGGTGTACCAGGGGCTTGCGGAGCCTGAGCAGAAGAAACTGGCGAATTCTTTTTTTGGTGCTCTGATTGCGATCAACATGCTGCTGGTGGGTCTGGGCATTCTGTTTGCCCGTCCAATTGTGGATTTTCTGGTGGCAGACTCAAGGAACATTGATGTGGATCTGGCGGTGCAGATCACCCAGCTGGTGATGCCCTTCCTGATGATGATGTCTTTTTCGGCAGCCAGCATGGGAATTTTGAGCGCCAGAGAGAATTTCAAGGCTTACAGTTATGCGCAGGTGGCTTTCAATGTGGCCTCCATCATTGTGCTGCTGCTTGCACCCAGAACGGCATTCTGGCTGGGTCTGGGCTGGACGCTGGGGGGCTTTGTGCAGTTTCTGGTGCAATCCTGGCCCCTTTTCAGAATGGGGCTGTTTCCTGTGCCCAGACTGGGCTGGGACCCGAACCTGAAAACCGTGCTGTCTCGCATGGCCCCTTTTTTGATTTCCACCAGTGCAAGGCAGTTTCTGAATTTCATTGTCACCCGTTTCATCACGGCGTTTTCCGGGGGGACCATTTCGGGGTACCAGAATGCCGAGGTGATTTTTCAGCTGGCATTGGGTCTGTTTGCGGTTTCGCCTGCGACAGCGCTGTATCCCCGTCTGGCCCGGCACTGGAATGATGCAGACCGTGAAGGCTTCAAAGCCCTGACCATTCAGGGCCTGAGGGCAGTGGTTTTCTTTGCAGCTCCGGTCAGTGCCCTGCTGGTGGCCCTTGCCCCTTTTGCGGTGAGCATTTTCAACCTCAGTCTGCCGGACACCCCTGCTGAAATCCAGAAGTACCAGGCTGGAAGCCTGATTCTGGCGACCTGGGCGCTTGCGATTGTGCCCTGGGGGATGATCCAGTTCATGGCCCGCACCTTCTTTGTGAGGGGGCGCACCCTGGATTCCCTGCTGATCACTTCTGGAGGGGCTTTTCTGGAGGTGGGGTTGTATGCGGTCCTGACCAGACCCGATGCACTCGGGCTGCAGGGCTTTGGGATCAGCAGTTTCATTTCAGGGCTGCTGGTGCTGTCGGTGCAGCTTTTCCTTTACCGTCGTCAGCTGGGTTTTCCCATGCGTGAACTGCTGATTTTCCTGGTGCGTGTGATCCCTGCTGCTGTGCTGGCCGGTCTTGCGGCATGGCTGGTGGGTCGAGGCATGGGCCAGTGGTTGGAGCACTCGGGTGGGCTTCTGCAGGGTCTGGCTGGCCTGGTGGTCGCAGGGGGTGTCGGAGGGGTGATCTATGTGGTCCTGACTTTCCTGCTGAAGGTTCGGGAACTGTCCTCTCTGCTGAAACGCATTCGCCGTTAAGCTCCACTTCAGTTGAAACGGAAGCTTTTCATGATGACCTGCAGAGTAAGCCAATTGGCCTACTTAAGTGTTCAGTAAAACAAAAAATACACGTCCATTACACCATTCTTGCAATCATGCTCAAATTTACGTCTGAAGCGGCAAGGGCCGTTGTAAGATTTATGTAAATTGGCTAAAGCCAGAATGAAGGTCGGGAAGGTCACCGGAGATGGTTCATCACCACCCCCTGGATGCGCACAACGCAGGTCTGCTTGGCCCCTCAGTCAGGCTGCTCATGTGACATCTGGATTGAATTGTGTCCGAGAACCAGAGGAGAAACGCACATGATTAAAATCCTCATCGTTGAAGATGAAGCATCGCTGAGACAGACCCTGAAGACCTACCTGGAACGCCAGGGGTACCAGATCATCACGGCCAGTCGCGGAGATGAAGCCCTGGAGAAGTACGCCAAGAGCGACCTGGTCATTCTGGACCTGATGCTGCCCGACATGGAAGGCTATCAGGTGGTGGAAGCCGTCCGCAGAACCCACCCCAACCACCCGATCCTGATGTGCAGTGCCCGCACCAACCTTGACGCCCGCCTCGAAGGCTTTGAAGTGGGGGCAGATGACTTCCTCACCAAACCTTTCGAACTGAAAGAACTGCTGGCCCGTGTCAAGTCCCTGCTGCGCCGTGCAGGCAAGAGCGAAATCCTGCAACACGGGAAACTCAGCATCAATCTGGTCACCCGCGAAGTGCTGCTGGAAGAAAAACCCCTCAAGCTCACCAAAACCGAGTTTGACCTGCTCGTCACCCTGGCCCGTGAACCCGGCAAGGTCTTCACCCGTGAATCCCTGATGCACCTCGTGTGGGAGAAGAACCTGGAGCCCTCCTCCAGAAGTGTCGATGTGCGCATTGCCGACCTGCGCAAGAAACTGCGCTCCTACCCGGTGATCGATACCGTGTGGGGCAGCGGTTACCGCATGAAGAAAACGCTGTCCTGAGGAGTTTATAGGAAACAGTTCACAGTAGACAGCGAGATTTCCCATCTGGGATGTAAACAGAAGCAGAGCAAATCTCTGCTTCTTTCGTATTCGATGGCACCTGCACGGCTAAAGTTCTTATCTGTGAACTGTCTACTGTGAACTGTGAACGTCTAAACCATCGCAGCAAGCTGTTCGATCTTCTTCAGGAGGTCATCGGCGTGAAGGGTGAATTCACTGGTGGCATTCTCGATGTGGGCGTCTCGCACAATGCCTTTTTTGTCGATGAGGAAAACAGCACGACCAGAATGCCCTTTTTCTTCGATGTAGACTCCATAAGCTTTTGCCACATCGCATTTGATGTCTGCGAGCAGGGGAAGTTCGATGCCAAACTCGGCGGCCCAGGCTTTGTGGGTGTACACGCTGTCCCGGTTGATGCCAAAAACCACCGTGTCGAATTGAGCAAAATCGTCCCGGCGACCGGAGTATTCAGGAAGCTGCATGCTGCACACCGGGCTGAAATCCAGAGGGTAAAACACCAGCACCACATTTTTCTGTCCTTTGAAACTCGAAAGGGTGATCATGTCGCTGGTGGAGGCTTTAAGTGTGAAATCCGGGGCGGGTTGCCCGATCAAAGGGTGAGCCATGTTGGTCCTCCTGAGGATGTACTGTCAGAGTGTAGCATGGGCCAGAATCCTGAATTGTCAATGCGTATACTGAGGGGTGTGAGCAAGACCGACTACAACACCCTGATGAACGAGGTGATCGAAACCACCCGTCGCACCCGCAAACTCGCCCGTCTGGTGGGCAACGAGGCGGCGTACAAACAGGCCGAGGAATTCGAGCAGAGTGCCGGAAACGCCTACCGCAACCGCAATGCTGAGCATCTGGAAGCCAACCTGATCGCCCTGAAGGAACTGGAGCAGGCACTGAAAGCCAGTTCCATCCAGAACTGAAAAACAGCCCCTCTCTGGCAGGGGCTGCTTCATTTGTGTTTTTTAGATGACATCGGAGAGGTAAGACGCACTTTTGGATTCTCCGATCTTGAAGCGGTCTCTCACCCGCTGCAGGTCTGCGGTTTCCACCAGATCAACGACCTGCACCCCATACTTTTCTGCTTCTGCATAAGCCAGTTTGCGTGTGGCGTGGTAGTCGGTCAGGTGCTCTTTGAGGAAGAGACCACCTGTGTCTTTCTGGTAAAGGCCATAAGCGTTTTCGGAGCCGTAAGCACACTCGCGGATTTCGCCTTTTTCCACCCACACCGGACGGATCTCCAGGGCCTGAATTCGCGTCTGTTCAAAGTAGTGTTTCACCCATGCAATCAAAGCTTTTACCATCAGAGGCTCCTTCTGCCCAGCCTCCGGTGTGCTCTGGCACGTGGCTGCTGTGTAAAGACAGCATAGAAAAAGAGGCATCTCGACCCTCTTATGCTGAAACGTTAACAGCTTTTAACTTTTCTGCTTCTGGGACCTGTTTTGCTGTTGCTCTGTCCTGATCTTCCTAGACCACATCACAGAACGCCTGCAGACAGCAGTTACCCTGAGAGGCATGTTCAAGGCTGTGCTTTTTGATCTCGACCAGACGCTGCTGGACCGCAAACGCACCTTCCGGCATTTCATTGAGGACCAGTACCAGCGTCAGACGGTGCTGCAACAGATTCCCTACGACCTCTTCGTGAAAGATTTTACCGTTCTGGATGACAATGGATATGGAGCCAAGGACCGCGCCTACCACGCCATGCTGAAAAAGTACGGTCTGGACACGGGCCTCACCGACATGCTGTATCAGGATTTCAGAGGCAATTATGCCCTGTGTGCCCAGCCTTATCCTGACACCCATGAAGTCTTGCAGGCCATTCGGGATGCAGGGCTGAAGATTGGCATTGTGACCAACGGGGTCACTGAAACCCAGAAAACCAAACTGGACGTGACCGGAATTGGTCCGTTTGCAGATACGGTGCTGGTGTCCGAAGAAGAAGGCATCAAGAAGCCCAATCCTGAGATTTTCCACCGTGCCCTCAAGCGCATCGGGCACAGTGCTGCAGAAACCGTGTTCGTGGGAGACCACCCCGAGAACGACGTGCGTGCCGCCCAGGGGGTGGGCATGAAAGCCATCCTGAAACTCGATGGCGATGAGGTGGACACCTCCTTTGCCAACCATGTGGTCTCTGACCTGCGAAGCCTGCTGCCTTTAATCCTCTAAGAAAAAAGCAACGTCTGTTTCGTATTCAGCAGGGTTCGGGGTGTCCGGGACACTTTTGACATAGAACTCGGCGGTGCTTCCGGTGAGCTTCAGGCCTCTGCGTGTGGCCTCCGCAGCCACCTTCGGGTAAGCCTCTCCCAGGGTTTCATAAGGTCCCACATACCGCCCCACAAAAGCAGGACGGCCTTCAAAGGTGCGCACCTCCATGCGTCCAGAACCCTGAACCTCTCCCTGCAGAGGAACAGACATCTCCACCAGGTTCTTGCCCTCTTCGCACTCGTTGTAACAGGCGAAGAAGTTCGGGTAGGCGCTCTGGTATCCCTGCTGTTCGGTGTAGGCCACCAGTTCCCGAAAGGCTTCAGGAATCACCTCGAACTCGGGCACCTTCAAATGGGTGCGGATGGTCAGGGTCTGCAGGGTGGGCAGGTGTTCGATGCGGTACTGCATGGTGTCCTCCTCAAGGATCTGCTGCAAGCGGCGCAGGGACCGTTCTCTGGACTCGATTTCCTCCCGCAGGCGATGTTCGTGCTGCCTGAGGACTTCCTGGGCACCTTCTGGACGGACCAGCAACTCCCGGATGGCCTCCAGTGGAAGTCCAATTTCACGCCACATCCTGATGCGCCCCGCAGGTCCAATCTGGGAAGCGCTGTAGTAACGGTATCCGTTCAGGTCATCCACCCGCTCAGGCTTGAAGAGCCCAATCTCGTCGTAATACCTGAGGGTTTTGGGAGGCAGTCCGGTCAGAAAAGCGAATCTGGAAATGGTCAACTGGTCTTGCATGCTTCTTCACCCTAAGCGTTCCAGCCGCTGGAAGGTCAAGCGTTCCGCACCGGGAGTTTCAGGAATCCCCTTCTGGAAAGCCAGCGCAGGGCCACCACCACAAAAATCCCCAGCAGTTGCCCGGTGATCACATCGACCCGGTCATGCAGCAGATAGACCGTAAGCGCACCTGCAGCTGCAGCTGTTGCATAAATCTCGTTGTTCCGGTAAAGAACACTGGGCACAGCGCCCACCAGCACATCCCGGATGATGCCCCCACCCACACCGGAGAGGGTTCCCACAAAGATCACCCCGAGCACCCCAAAATCCATCTGGATGCCCCCAAGAGCACCAGAGACCGCAAAAAGGGCCAGTCCTGCTGTGTCAAAGGCACTCAGGGTCCGTTCAAACCTTTCCAGTCTCGGAAACACAAAAGCAATGATTGCGCCCAGAATGGCCACCCACAAAAAGGTCTCATCCCTCAGGTAGATGGGAGGGGCCGTTCCAGTCAGGGCGTCCCTGATGCTTCCTCCTCCGACTGCGGTCACACAGCCCAGCACAATCACCCCGTAAAGGTCCAGTTTTCGGCGGATGGCAATAAAAGCACCGGTCAGGCTGAACACAAAAATGCCAAGCAGATTGAGAACATAAAGGCTCTGGTCCAGCGTCATACCCTCTCAGCATAGGGGAAAGCCTCCCCTCTCACAAAAGAGACAAAAGAACTCAATTGTGGCTTTGCTCCTGACAGGGACCTCCACGCCCCGTGTTAGTGTGACGCCATGATCACCGTTTTCTTCGATTTTTCCTGTCCCTTTGCGTGGCGCGGCCTGGAGCTCGCCGAGGTTTTGCGTCAGCATGAGGGCTTCGAATTTGAACTGCTGCATTTCAGTCTGGAGCAGCACAACCACCCCGAGAATGCAGCAAACCGTTTTGAACCCACCTGGTTTGCCCACCAGCAACCCACAGAAGAATCAAAAACACTGCTTTCACTGCTCGGGTCACTCGCAGCCAAACAGCAAGGCGCAGAATGCCATCGGGCGTTTGTGCTGGAGCTCTTCCGGGCACACCACCAGGACCGCCTCTCTCTGCGTGATCCTGAAACCCTCAAAACCGCTGCACAACGGGCAAACCTGGACCTCCCCCGTTTCGAGTACGACCTCCATGAAAACCGGGACGCCCTGCGTGAAGAACTCAAAGAAGACCTCTCAGATGCCTGTCGCCTGAAGGTTTTCGGCACCCCGACTTTCGTTCTGGAAAGCGGAGACGCTGCCTATTTCCGTTTCAGGGAACTCCCGGAGACCCCTGAAACGGCCCGTGCCCTCTGGGACCTGTACACGCAGGTGCTTGCCAGTGAAGCACGGATCGAGACCGTCAAAAAGCCCAGATGAGGGTCGCAAGCAGAAGGCTGAAGTCAGGCTACAGCATAAGCCTTTTCTGCCTTCTGCTTTCTGCTTCCCTCAAAACGTTTCCCCTCCCAGAATTCAGGAGGGGACAACGGAGGTTAGAAGAACGTGGAAGGCAGATTCAGCGGCGGGCCACCGGGATGGCCGAGGCGGGGATGCTCAGCAGCACGGCGAGGTCAGACTCGACCTGATCCATCCGGTCCACATGGCCGTCGGTGTAGCCACCGGGCAGACCTTCAAGGTGGATGGGAAGGCAATCTTCAGGCTGGGCAACGTAGTACCAGCTCAGGCGGCTTGCAGGGGTCAGGTGCCTGAAGAGCACTTCACGGTAGAAGGCATTCACCACCTTGTGGGGTTGCAGGTGGGCGGCACCGAGGGCACGGGGTTCGGGATCATGCAGGTAGATGACCACCTGGTCCCGATCGGGGGTGCTGTACACTTCGAAATCGCAGAAGCCATAGATGTGGTCGGAATATTTGTATTTAAAGTCGGAAACTTCCTGTAGGTGTTGCATGGGGCGTGTGAACCTCCTCCGCTTGGGGCTGAAAGGGCTAGACACGGGACACCTGACATCCAGTGGCGTCCAGTTCCTGGTGAATGCAATTGAGGCTTGTAAGTGCGTTACAATCCTATGACATTTTGTTCAGGAATGGACCAGTGATTTACCTGAGGTCAAACCAGGAGCTTTCTGCTAGTGGGTTGTTCGAGATGACTGACTTCAGTATGCCGAAAAGATGAGAACCAATTGTCCCATTCTCCTGAATCAAAGCTGAACTCTGCACAGAAAAGCGCTTAATCGCGCATTTTAAATGGAAATTCTGGGCAAAACGACTGGAAATGGAACCAGTTCCATGCTTTAGTAATTTATTTCACGACAGTTGCATTTCAGCGTGTCCACAGAAAGATATTGATCCGGGCGTCAGAAACATCCTTACCAAACAGAGAAACCATTTGTAAAACAAAACACAAACTCCCGAAAAATCGGGAGTTTCAGAACCAGCACAAAAACGATGGAAGTCAGTCCTGTTTGGGAAGCTCACCCAGCCACAACATCAGGGCATCTGCGGTGGCAGGGTTTGTTGCCAGAGGAATGTCATAAACATCGCACAGACGCAGCAGTGCAGAGACATCTGGTTCGTGGGGCTGCGCCGTCAGGGGATCACGGAAGAAAATCACAGCCTTCACCTGACCGGTGGCCAGACGGGCACCAATCTGCTGGTCCCCCCCGAGTGGCCCGGAAAGCAGACGTTCCACGCTCAGGCCTGCCTTGGTTTCCAGAATGCTTCCGGTGGTTCCTGTGGCCACCAGGGTGTAACGCATCAGCACTTCCTTGTGCCTCAATGCGAACAAGGCCAGATCCAGTTTCTTCTTGTCGTGTGCAATCAGGGCAACAGTTTCCATGTCTTCCATTCTAGGGGGAAGTGTGAGAGGCAAGGGCGAGTTGTTTGAAGCGAGGCAGAAGGCAGCGACCCAACGCGAAGCGACCCAGCCGATCAAACCGCTTTGATCGGCGCTGTAGGGTCAAGAAACGGGCCGCTTTGTAGAGCGCGTAGACAGGGTCAAGAAGAAAGCAGAAAGCTGAAGGCAAAAATGCCAGAGCACTTGCTCAGATCGCCTTCTGCCTTTGACCTTCTGCCTTCTGCCAGTCTGTTCACAACAAATTTTCCCCCACTGTATACCGCCCCTGCACAACCGATCCTGAACGGGGTATCATAGGGACGCAATGGCGATTTACCAGAAAGCGAGACCCGTCACCTGGACAGAGGTGGTCGGACAGGAACACGTCCGGGACGTGCTGATGAGTGCCCTCGAGAAGGGCCGCATCGGGCATGCTTACCTGTTCAGCGGACCTCGGGGCGTCGGCAAGACCACCACCGCCCGCCTGATTGCCATGACCGTGAACTGCGAGAGGGAGTTCAAACCCTGCGGGGAGTGCCAGAGTTGCCGCCTGATCAAGAGCGGTGCCCACCCCGACGTGATTGAAATTGACGCTGCCAGCAACAACAGCGTGGACGATGTGCGGGACCTGCGTGAAAAAGTGGGCCTCGCCAGCATGCGTGGGGGCAAGAAAGTCTACATCCTGGACGAGGCGCACATGATGTCCAGAGGGGCCTTCAATGCCCTCCTGAAGACCCTGGAGGAGCCCCCGGAGCATGTGATCTTCATTCTGGCCACCACCGAGCCGGAAAAAATCCTGCCCACCATCCTTTCCCGCTGCCAGCACTACCGTTTCCGCAGGCTCAGTGAACAGGAAATCGCCGGGAAGCTGCAGAGGCTCTGCGATCAGGAAACCGTGTCCTACGAAATGGACGCCCTGATGCTGATTGGCCGCCTTGCAGATGGGGCCATGCGTGATGGTGAGAGCCTGCTGGAACGCATGCTCAGCAGTGGCGAACCTGTGACGCTCCGGGCTGTGGAAATGGCTCTGGGCCTGCCTCCGGGCGAACGGATGCTGGGTCTGGCCCGTTCCCTGATGCTTGCAGATGCAGAAACCGTGCTGCGTCTGGCTGGAGAACTGTACCGTGAAGGTTTCGCTGCACGAACAGTGGTCGAGCAGACCAAGGTGTCTCTCAGGAACCTGCTGCACGCCCAGCTTGGTCTTTCTGGAGGCAGTGGTGAATCCCTGGATGTGGGTCAGGCCCTGAAACTCCTTGCAGCCCTCGATGAGCAGGACCAGCGTTTCTCCAGGCAGGCAGACTTGCTCGCCCTGGAGATGGCCCTCACCCATGCCATGCTCAGCACCGAGCAAGCCCAGAGCAACGCTGGTGGAGGCACGGCCCAGGTGCCACCAGACCTGATGCGCCGTCTGCAGGGTCTGGAGCAGGCTGTGCAGCAACTCCGTCAGGGCAGACCGGTGGCGCAACCTGCCGCACAGCCTGTGGCCGCAACAGGACAGCCCACAACGGAAGGACGTGCAGCCAGTGCTCCTCAGGCACAGCACACCCCTCCACCCACCAATGGCACCTGGCATGATGTGCTGCGCCTCGCTGACATCAAGATGCGCGCATTCCTGAAACCTGCCCAGGCGAGTTTTGAGAACGGCATGCTCATCGTGACCATCACGTCCAAATTTCACGGCACCCAGGTGATCAGCAAGTTCGATGAGCTCAGCGAACTGGTTTCAAAGGTGTTCGGAGACATTCCTTTTGAGGTGGTGACCCCCGACAGCAGTAAAAAAAAGTCGGGTAGTTCTGCCGCAGGGATGACCTCTCCCCCACCGCGCCGATCAGAACCCCAGCCTGTCGCTCAGGTGATGCAGAGCATTCCCGAGGCCAGGCCTGTTGTGGAAGCCCGGGCACCAGAACCCAGGCCCCAGTCTCCAGTGCAACCTGCAGAACCTGCCCCCTGGGAGGCTCCTGCGGCTCCAGTGACCACTTCTGCTCCTCCTGCAGCCAGGAGTGAACCGCTGGGCAGGACCACCCAGAAGGCCAGAGGCTTTTTCGAGGACGGTCCCGCAAAAAAGCCTGAACCGACCCCACAGGTGGTTTCTGCTCCACCTGCAGCCCCCCCTGCTCCTGTGCCCAGTGAGCATGAGGTGCTGGATCAGGCTCCGGTGTTTGACGACATGCCTTTTCCAGACGAGGACTTTGGGGCGCAGGAACCTGCACCACAGAAACCCAGGAAGTCTGGAGGGGCCTTCCAGCACCCGCTGTATGACACCCTGCAACAACTCTTTCCCCACCGCATTCGCGAAGTGGGCGTCCTGAAAACCAAAGTGGCTGAGGATGACAGTGAAGCGTCTGAAGCTGAACCCCCTGAAGAATAAACCTGTGCATTCTGAAACGTCTGTGCATTCACAATTCTCCTCAAGAGGGCTTCACACCTCTGGGGTAAGGTAAGAGGAACATGACCGAAAAGTCACGCTGGCTGTACGAAACCGCCCAAAGGGTCATTCCCGGAGGGGTCAACTCTCCTGTTCGCGCCTTCAAATCGGTGGGCGGCAGTCCCCGATTCATTCAGAGCGCTTTTGGCGCCTACCTGATTGATGCCGACGGCAACCGCCTGATCGATTACATCGGGTCCTGGGGCCCCATGATTCTGGGCCACCAGCACTCCCATGTGCTGGCCTCCATCCAGTCTGCCCTCACCGAGGGCGTGAGCTTTGGTGCCCCCAACGCCCGTGAGGTGGAACTCGCCATGATGGTCACCAAACTGACCGGCATGGAGAAGGTGCGCTTTGTGAGCAGTGGCACCGAGGCCACCATGAGTGCCCTGCGTCTGGCCCGGGCCGTGACCGGCAGGGATTACATCCTGAAATTCCGGGGCAACTACCATGGCCATGCCGATGGTCTGCTGGTGGAGGCCGGAAGCGGCCTGATGACCAACGAGCAGAAACTTCAGGCCAGAAGTGCCCCCTCTTCAGCAGGTGTTCCTCAGGCCTATGCAGGCCTGACCCTGGTGGCCGATTACAACGACCCGGAAGGCCTTGCTCAGCTTCTGAGGGACCGGGGCAACACCCTTGCTGCAATCATTTTTGAGCCTGTGGTCGGCAATGCTGGGGTTTTGATTCCCACCGCTGAATTCATTGATGTGCTGCACTCCGCAAAAGAGCAGGGCATCTTGCTCATTGCCGATGAAGTGATGACCGGATTCCGCCTCTCTCCAGGCGGAGCCACCGAGCGTCTGGGCCTGAAGCCCGACATCATCACCTGGGGCAAGATCATCGGGGGAGGTCTGCCTGTGGGTGCTTACGGGGCCAGTGCAGAAATCATGGACTTCGTGAGCCCGATGGGCCCGGTGTACCAGGCAGGGACCCTGAGTGGGAATCCTCTGGCCATGGCTGCCGGAATTGGCACCCTGCAGACCCTCCGGGACAACCCAGAAATTTACGAAAAGATCGAGGATTACACCGAGCGTCTGGAACAGGGCCTGCTGCTCGCTGCTGCCCAGGCAGGCATCAGTGTGTGCGTGAACCGCATTGGCAGCATGCTGACCATGTTCTTCACCGAAGGCCCGGTGCAGACCTATCAGGATGCCGTACGCAGTGACACCAGACTCTTTGCCCAGTGGTTCCACGAAATGCTGAACAGGGGCGTGTACTGGGCCCCCAGCCAGTTTGAGAGCATCTTCGTGAGCGCCGCCCACAATGAACGCACCCTCGAACACACTTTGCAGGCCGCTGCAAGTGCCTTTTTGACCATCAAGTCCCAGAGCCAAGGGTAAACTTTCCCACCATGATGGGTGGGGGAACTTTATAAGGTGGATTATGCCTGAACTGACCCAGATCAAGGACATCGTGAACGTGCTGCAGACCAGCAAGGTGGTTGCAGTGGTGGGTTTTCATCCAGACACCACCCGGCCTGCCCATTACGTCCCCGAGTACCTGCACCGCAGGGGATACAAGATCATCCCGGTCAATCCCACACTCGCGGGCCGTCACATGACTTTTTTTGGGCACAAAGCCATTCCCACCCTGGCAGAAATCACAGAAACTGTGGATGTTGTGGAGGTGTTCCGCAGGTCCGACAAGGTGATGGACCACCTCGATGACATTCTGGCCATGAATCCAAAGCCCAGAACCGTGTGGTTGCAGCTCGGGATTCGCAACGAGGAATTCACACAAACCCTTGTCCAGCATGGAATTCAGGTCATTCAGGACCGCTGCATGCTGGCCGATCACCGACAATACCTTTAGGCTTTCTTTAAGGTAAAACCCTTACTTCCCATCTGGACTGCGTCCCAGATGGGCTTTTTTTGATAGAATGCCCGAACTGTGTGATTTGCCAAAATTAAGGTTTGCTTGGCGAAGCCTCATCCTCAAAATGACCTTCGCAGGGTACCTTAGGTGACAGGAGGTACAACATGAAACGAGCTCTTTTAGCCATTGCAGGCGGACTGATCGTCAGTCAGGCTCTCGCCGCTCCCCAGATCAGCCCCCAGCGCATCATTGTCAATCCTGTTGAAACAGCCCTGAAAGTCAATGTGTGGGTGGACAAAGCCCCCAATGATCCCAACGCCACTCCAGACTACTTCCCTGGTGAAAACATCAAAATCTACACCCGTGTGAACCAGGACGCTTATGTGTACCTGTTCAACGTGGACCCCGAAGGCCGAGTGGACATGGTCCTTCCCAACAATTACGCCAGTGGCGGCAACTTCCTGAAGGCCAACACCACCAAGGTCTTCCCTGGTGAAAACGATGGCTTCGAATTTGAAATTGCTGCACCTTACGGTGTGAACAAGGTTCTGGCCCTGGCCAGCAAAACCCAGCTCGACCTGAACACCCTGGCCCGCTTTGAAAGCCAGCAGAGTGGCTTTGCCACCGTCAGCGCCAACAACCAGAACCAGCTGGCCCAGAAGCTGTCCATCATCGTCAAGCCCATCCCTCAGGACACCTGGATCACCTCCACTGCGTTCTACAACGTGGCCCGTCCTGGCACCACTCCTGCACCTGTGATTGAAACAGGCTCCCTGAGTGTTTCTGCCAATGTGGGTGGAGCAACCATCTTTGTGGATGGCCGTCAGGTTGGGAACAGCCCTGCCACCATCGCCAACCTCACCCCTGGCAACCACACTGTGCGTGTGACCGCCAATGGCTATGAGGACTACAGCACCACCGTCACCATCCGTTCCAACCAGCGCACCGCCCTGAACGTCACGCTGCAGCGTGAAATCCGCAGCGGCAACCTGGCTGTGAACACCAACGTGGCTGCCGATGTGTACCTGAACGGCAAACTCTATGGCCGTTCCGACGTCACCCTGCGTGACTTGCCCGAAGGCACCTACGCCCTGAAACTGGTGGCCAATGGTTACGAAACCTACACCAGCAACGTGACCGTGCGTGCCGGTCAGACCACCCCCGTGAATGTGACCCTGCAGGCCGTGCGTTACAGCGTGCGTGTCACCAGCAACGTGAATGGCGCTCTGGTCTTTGTGAACGGCAAACAGGCCGGAACCATCCAGAATGGGGCTGCTGCCTTCAACCTGGCCCCTGACAACTACGAGATCGTGGTGATCGCTCCCGGTTACTACGTGAAGTCTGCCCGTGTGAACCTCGGTTCCAACAGCAACATCGACTTCGATCTGACCCGCATCCAGTAAACCCTGGACTTTTAAGAGGAGCCTCCTGAGGCTCCTCTTTTTTTATGATGGGTCATGGCCCTTGTTCTGATCGGTCCGGTTGCCACAGGCAAAACCACCCTGGCAAAACTTCTTGCAGCCGCAACAGGGAAACCTCATGTCTCGCTGGACGACACCCGCTGGATTCACTATCCTGAGCAGGGTTACAGGCCAGAAAAAGCCAGAGCTTTCATCGAAAAGCAGGATTTTCTGGGTCTGGCCCATTACTGGCACACCTTTGACCTGCACAACATCCGCAGAACCCTGGAAGCAAATCCAGAGGGCGTGCTGGATTTTGGAGGGGGCCATACCCTCTTTTTTGAGGGAGAGGAGGCCACAGCCCTGAAGGCTCTGCTGGAGCCCCACGCAGTGATTCTGGTGCTGCCGACAAAGGACCGTGAACAAAGCCGAAAAATCCTCAGGTCACGCATTCATGCCCAGGGGGAACACCCCGAAGAGATTTACAGGCTGAATGACCTGATGCTGGACAGCACGCTCAATGTTGAATTGTCCAATTTCGTCCTTTACACAGAGGGAGAATCCCCTGAACAGTCTGTCCAGCGCATTCTTGAATTTTTGCGTCAGGACACATCCCAGCTCTGAAACAGGTACACCTGATGTTCTGCTTTGTGGCTCTGGGCTTCCAGCAGGGCATCGAATTTGCGGGTTCCTGGCAGCCATCCCATTTTGCACCCCTCGCACCACAGCACCGGATCTCCACAGCGGGCGAATTCACGTTGCAGGGGGGCATGGCAGGTGGGACAAAGCAGAGAAAGCAGCATGACGTATTACCTTACGGCGAAAACATCCACATTTCAAGGCTCAGGGACCAGGGCCACCGCGCGGGTCCATCCGCTGCTTGCCCCCTGAATTTTGTAAGGCAGGGCCACCACGGTGAATCCATGGGCCATCGGGATGCTTTCCAGATTGGTGAGTTTTTCAATCTGGCAGTACTCCTGCTCCAGACCATAAAAATGGGACTCCCAGAATTCGGTTTTTCCCTGCATGGCTTCTGGAAAGGTGGCACTGAAAGGGCGATCCAGACCCCATGCATCAATGCCGATCAGTTTCACACCACGTTCCACCAGGTGCGCTGTCGCTTCACGGGTCAGGCCTGCATGCCTGTGGTCATAGCCTTTTTCTTTGAAATGCTTTGAGGCACCCGTGTGGATCAGCACGATGTCTCCAGCTTTGAGGGTGTAAGCGATGCGCTGCAACTCCTGCTCGATGTCCTGCGCCGTGATGCCCTCCCCTGCAGCTTTAAAGGTGAAATCCAGTTTGACCCCATCCCCCATGCACCAGCTCAGAGGAACCTGATCAATGGTCCGGGTGGGGGTGCCATCTTGCATCTGGGGACCATAGTGGTACGGGGCATCCACATGGGTTCCAGAGTGGGTGGAAAGGGTCACCTGTTCCACGGCCCAGGCATACCCTCTGGGAACAGCCTTTTTCACCTGCTCGAGGGTCAGGCCAAACACCTGTGCGCCCAGGGTCAATCCCAGCACGTGGTCAATGTACTTGATGTCATGCTGATTGGGCTCAAAAGCCTGGGTGTCGTTGCTGAGGGTGTCGCTGAGGTCAATGATGCGTGCAGTTCTGCCAAGAATGCGTACTGTGTCCATGAATTCCTACCTCTGGTGGAAAGTTTACAGGGTCAAATCTCTGACGCGCAGCTCAAAACTCACCTGAACGTGGCGAGACGTTCCAGAATCAGACGCATCACCTCTTCACTGTTGGCTTCCATCGCCACCCAGGTGTTGGGGGTTTCATGACCACCCCAGTAATCGCAAACGGTCCGACCAAAATTCGGGCCTTCCTGAATGTCCACCTGCACATGGTAATCCTGCCCGGAAAACAGGGTGGGATCAATCAGGTAGGCAATGGTGCACGGATCATGCAACGCTGCCCCATCCAGACCATACCGGTCCCGGTAGAACTGCACATAGTGGCCCATCAGCTCTGCACTGATGCGGCCCACTTCGGTGTTCATGGCCTGCAGCACCTGGATGTGTTCTTCTCTCACCATCACCTGCAAGGTGAGGTTCAGACCAAACTGGTGCACCTTGATTCCCGAGTTGAACACGATGTATGCGGCATGGGGGTCCGCAAAGGCATTGAATTCCGCACTGGGGGTCACATTGCCGTAAGTGGTGCTTCCTCCCATCCAGACCAGTTTGCGGATCAAGGAGGGCAGTTCTGGATCAAGCCTGAATGCCAGAGCCACATTGGTCAGTGGGCCAGTGGCCACCAGCGTGATCTCACCGGGGTTCTCCCGCACGGTTTTCACAATGGCCTGGGCTGCATGGAGGGTTTCTGGCTGACGGGTCAGATCCGGCAGGCCCGTGGCCTGCAACCCCGTCTTCCCATGCACCCGTGTGGCCTGAATGGGCTCCCGGATGAGCGGAAGGGCAGCACCTGCATAAACAGGGGTCTGGGTTTCTGCAAGCTGGGTCAGCAACAGGGCATTTCGGACAGTGTGTTCGATTCCCACATTCCCGTGCGTGGCGGTGATGCCCAGAAGTTCAATTTCAGCGCTGCTGAGGGCCAGAAAGATGGCAATGGCATCGTCATGTCCGGGATCGCAATCAAGCAGGATGCGATGTTTCATAGGGGTCAGAATAACACTGCTGGCGTCAGGCCGTGGGGCAAAGTCAACAAAAAGCCCTCCCGTCGTGGGGAGGGCTCTGAACACAAAATCTTATCTGAGCACAGCTTCTTTGCCGTACAGTGTTCTGGGACCGGTCACTTTCAGGCGCACCTGCAGGCCACGCGCGTACTCCGACAGTTGCCCGAGCAGGTCGGACATGTTGTAGCGCACATAGAATTCGTGTTTGGGCAGGGCATTGAGGGCCAGGAAAGGCTGACGGGTGAGGGTCATCAGGATTTCGAGCAGTTCATCGTGGTCCACCACCCCTTCGAGCTGGGGCATCAGGTCTTCGAGCTTGAAGGTGGTGTGGGCAGGATAATTGGACAGGGAGAGCATCACCTGAGAAAACACCCCGCGCTCACCAAGCTGGCGGCTGGTGATCTCACTGATGGAGCGTGCGCTTTCTGCAGTGAGGGTGTCGGTGTTCCAGTACCCCCGGAGCTCCACAGGGGTGACGCTGCCCATTCTGTTGCTGCTGAGCAGGGTTTCCATGGCTTCACGGGTCACCTGGGTGACTTTCACATCGCTGGGGGGCATCACCTCGCCCAGTTCGCTGACCAGCAGGGCACGGTAGGTGGAGGTGCTCTGGCGGAAGAGGTCCCAGTCTGCACGGGTGCTCAGCAGCACAGAGTAGGCATGCACGCCAAGCTGGGCTTCCAGCACCACCGAGGAGGCATTGATGGGACGCAGATGGTACCCCATCTCTCTGGCAAAGCGTTCCACCAGCGGATCAAGGGTTGGGGCCTGATAGGCAGGCTGACCGGGTTGCTGGGGTTCACGGCCATAGGCAGCAGAGTTCTGTACAGGCTGCTGGCTCTGACGGGGCGCAGGATTTTTTGCTTCCACAGCAGGTCTTTCCTGCCTTTCCTGCCTTTCCTGGCGCTCATGGCGGTCCAGCAGGCGTTCAGGCTGAGCAGGAGTTTCACGCTGGGGGCGCTGGGTTGCAGCAGGTTCCTGGCGTTCCTTCTGGGCAGGCTTCTCCAGAGCAGGAGCAGGTGCCCTGCGCTCCAGGCGCACTTCACGCAGGTAGGCGCTCTCTTCGACCACCACACGCTGGGGGGGTGGGGGAACCACCGGACGGGGGTAGTTGCTCTGGTAGTTGGCCTGGGTGGCAGCAGGGCGGCTCTGGGCCTTGACCTCCACGCTGACCTGCACCACGCCCGAGCCTGCATGCTCAAGGCGCAGCACGTCGTTGGGATTCAACTGGTAGGCATCGTAATAGGGCTTGAGGCCATGGATTCTGCGTTGTTTGGCATTGAGGGTGACGGCGTATTCGTCCCCTTTTTCTGTTTTCAGCACACTGATGCCTTCGGCGACCAGTGGTTCTAGAGATTTCTGGATGGTGAGACTGCCCTCGGTCAGGCAGAGGCGGGTCAGGATGTAGCGGTACTGGCCTTTCACTTTGTACGATCCTCCCAGAAGGTGCGGAACCCGATCACAGCGAGGTTTCCGGCGGAGACGTTTGAATTGTTTTCAGAATAACATAATTATCACAATTTCATCTCCAAGTCATAAGACCGGTTTCTGAAATAAAGCTGAAAGAGATCAAAACACCCGACTCATTTTGATATTTACATAATCCATCTCATTTGTTGTCAAGCTGTTCAAGTTAAAGACAAAAAACCAATTCTCGATATGATTACAACATAACAGCTGAACACAAGCTGAATTCCGTCGCATTGTTCTCAAGCACTTCTGGTTAGAATGATGGGGACAATGTTCAGCTGGCTGACAGGCGCGAAAGACTTACTCGACATCTTGCTGGTCGCCACCCTGATTTATCAAGGCTACCTGCTGCTGGAAAACACCCGTGCACTCAACGTGCTGCGGGGCATCCTGATTTTTGTCGTGGTGTGGCTGCTTGCCAGCTATTTCAAGCTTGCCAGTGTGGATTACCTGCTCTCCAAAGCAGCCACCGTGGGTCTCTTTGCCCTGGTGGTGGTGTTCCAGCCCGAACTGAGACAACTCTTTGAGCGTCTGGGCCGTCCCAGAGGCCGGGAAGACCAGCAGGCCGGAGCCGTGGTCAATGAAATTGCCCGCGCAGTGGAACACATGGCAGAACGAAGCATCGGTGCCCTGATTGCCCTGGAGCGCCGGACCCCCCTTGGTGAATACGCCGCCTCCGGTGTCAAACTGGACGCGATGATCAGTGCCCCCTTCCTGGAAGCCATCTTCGCCCGCAATGCCCCCCTGCACGACGGAGGGGTCATCATCAAAGAAGGCCGGGTGGTGGCTGCCGGATGCGTGTTCCCCCTGCAAAACCAACAGGATGGGGTCTACAAGAGGTACGGCACCCGTCACCGCAGTGCCCTCGGCCTCTCTGAAGGGACAGACGCCGTGGTGATCGTGGTCTCCGAGGAACGGGGCAGCATCAGACTTGCCCAGAGCGGAAGGCTTTCACAGGATCTCAACGCCAACGAACTGCGCGACAAACTCCGCGCCCTGCTCTATGAGGTCAAATCGTGATGCGCCTCATCACCCACAAACTCCCACAGAAAATCATCTCTCTGGTGCTTGCTGTGGTGATCTACTTCATCGCCACAGCAGACCAGCGTTCCACCAGTGAACGCAGCTTTGAAGTGCCCGTGCAGGTGATTGACGCCTCTCCAAACGCTTCCCAGAGAGACGTGTCAGACATCCCCAAAACCATCCGCGTGACCCTCAGTGGTCCCATCAACCGACTGGAAACCCTGGAAGCAGACCGCATTGAGGCCAATCTGGACGTCAGCAACCTGCCCGCAGGCCGTTTCCAGAGCCGCCTCGAAGTGATTGAACCCACCGGAACCCGCATGGTCAGTTACACCCCCCAGGTGATCTCGGGCCTGATTGACCGGGTGATCAGTGTGCGCTTTCCGGTCAAAACCACCCACCTGAATGTCTCGGACGATGAGATCTTCCGCTTCACCACCAACCCGGACCGGGTGCAGGTGACAGGCCCCCAGAACCGTGTGGAAAGCGTGGCCAATGTCATCACCCAGCCAGTGGCCTATCAGGAGAACAACGTCCGGCAGGTCACCGTTGTTGCATTGGATGCCCAGGGCCACGAGGTGCAGGATGTGAAACTCACGCCCCGGAGTGTGCAGGTGGCACGGGTGGATGTGGGAACCCTGCCCGTGAAAACAGTCCCGGTGAGACTGGCACCTGTGAATGACCGGTTTCAGGTCCTGAGTGCCAGTTTCAGTCCCAAAACCATCCGGGTGCTCAGCACGCCTGAGAATCTCAGTAAAATAGACTCTGTGCAGGCCACCGTCACCCTCAAAGAGGGCACCTATGTCACCCCGGCCCGCCTGACCCTGCCTGACGGATACACTGCACTCGACCGTGTGAACGTCACCCTCAGCGTCAAAGCGAAATAATCCAACAAAACACCAAGGACCACCCATGATCTATCCCATTCGACTTTACGGAGACCCCGTCCTGCGCCAGAAAGCCAGGGCCGTCACAGATTTCACCCAGACCGTGCAGGTCCCTGGCTTCGAGCCTGTCAGCCTCATCCAGCTTGCCGAAAACATGCTGGACACCATGTACAACGCCCACGGCGTGGGCATTGCCGCCCCACAGATCGGACTTGGCCTGCGCATGTTCGTGATGGCAGAATACGCCGACGATGAAGAGGAAGGCGAAGCCGCAGAGGACTCCGATCCCCGTGCCCGGTCCAGAGTGCTGCGTGAACTGGTGGTCATCAACCCCGTTCTGGAACCCCTCAACAAGAAGAAAAACAAGAACTCTCAGGAAGGGTGCCTATCGGTTCCTGGCATCTACGAGGAAGGCATTGCCCGCTTCTCCGAAATGCGCCTCACCTACCAGGACGCCGAGGGCAACACCCACACCGAAGAGAACGAGGACTTCATTGCGCGCGTCTGGCAGCATGAAAATGATCACCTGAACGGCAAGTTCTTCCTGGACCACCTGCCCAAACACATCACCGATGAGCACCGCACCGAGCTTGCCATCATGCAGCGCAAGGCCAAAGCTTTCCTGAAAGAACTCAAAGAAAAAGGCTGGTGAACCATGACCCGCAGAAAAGTGGCCTTTTTTGGGTCTCCTGCTTTCGCCCTGCCCGTGATGGAAGCCATTCACGCCAGCCATGACATCGTGCTGGTGGTCTCCCAGCCTGACAAACCTGTGGGCAGAGGCAACAAAATCACCCCTCCTCCCGTCGCGGCCAGAGCAAAAGAACTGGGCTTGCCGCTCAGTCAACCTGTCAAACTCCGCAAAAATGAGGACTTCATTGAGGTCCTGAGACAATCTGGAGCAGAGGTCGCTGTCACCTGTGCTTACGGCAAGATCCTTCCACAAAGCGTGCTGGACGTTCCCAGATACGGTTTCATCAACACCCACACCAGTCTCCTTCCCAAATACCGTGGAGCAGCCCCCATCCAGTGGGCCCTGATCGATGGGGAGGAAGTCACCGGAACCACCATCATGCAGACCGATGCAGGCATGGACACCGGAGACATCCTGATTCAGGAAGCTCTCTCCATCCAGCCTGAATGGACCCTCTCTGACCTGGCACAGGCCCTGAGCGCCCAGGCCAGCAGGCTCATTGTGCAAGCCCTGAACAACCTGGAAACCCTGGTTCACACGCCACAAGACCATCAGGCCGCCACACACGCCAGAATGCTCGAAAAAGAGGATGGCGAGATCCGCTGGACGGATTCCCTTCAGAGCATCGTGAACCGCTACAGGGGCACCTACGGCTGGCCTGGAAGCTACACCCATCACAAAGGCAAACGCCTGAAAGTGCTGGAGCTCAGGGCTTCAGATGCTCCCAGAACCACTGAACCCGGGCATGTGCAGGGCACCACAGAACGGGGTGTTCTGGTCGCCTGCAGTGACGGTGTGATTGAGCTTCTGCAGGTGCAGCCTGAATCCAAAGCTGCTTTAAGCGGAGCGGACTGGTTTAGAAACCACCAGATCAAAATGGGTGAAAAGCTCGGACAGTGATGCTGCGGAACTTCAAGAGACAGACCCGGGTCTGTCTCTTTTTGCATCCGTCATCTGGAACTGCAGAGGTCCCATCACCAGACAAAACACTTTGAATGCTTCACCCAGTCCAGCTCTTCCAGTTGCGCTGCAATCTGGGGATCAGGCAATCCAAAAGCACCCTGAAACCAGATGATTTTCAGTGCAGAATAGTCTGCTTCACTGCCTGCATGCGCCTCTCCCACCCACGTGGAAACACACAGCACAGGAGGCATGCTGGAGACTTCACCAAATGAAGCAGAGAAGTCCGTGTCCAGTCTGGTCTGCTCGGGTTCCAGCAAAAGCACCGGCAGGTCATCCTGGGCCTGTCTCAGCATCTGCAAGGTCTGCAGGTTGTCCTCACGGGTGAGCAAGCCTGCCAGCCTTTCCTGATCGGTTAAATCCTGATGATATGAAGAAAGCTCGATCTGATGTCCTGATCTCAGCTGGATGCTGTAACCCATGCTGCCAGTATAAAGAAAAGCCTGAAAACAATAAAAAAAGGACCCGGTCTTTGAACCAGGTCCTGTCTTTTCTGGAGCGGGTAACGAGACTCGAACTCGTGACCTCAACCTTGGCAAGGTCGCGCTCTACCAACTGAGCTACACCCGCATCTGTTGCAGCGCCAAACATATTAGCAAAACCATTTTTGCACGTCAAGCACTGCTGCGAAAACACCAGACATAAAAAACCCCTCGCGCCTATCTACTCTCCCGGACGATCACTCGCCAAGTACCATCGACGTTGCAACGTTTCACGATCCAGTTCGGAATGGGATGGAGTGGGACCATTGCGCTATGGGCACGAGGGAATCTGCTGTTGTCAGGATCTCCGCTCTGCAAACACAGAGTTTCGATCAAAAACTTGCTCTTCCCAGTCTGCTTTTGCAGACAATAAAAAAA